>JAODNF010000377.1 GCA_025464915.1 Frankiales bacterium
TGGCCAGGCCGCGAACCCCTCCGTGGGTGGGTGGCGCGGTGCTCCCCTCCGACGGGACTGAGACGGAGAAGACCGCGGAATGGTTGAGTCCATCGGCGGGCATCTTCCCGCCAGGCATGCGTGACGCGCTCCCCGGTCGGCTCGTCGGCGTCGTCGCGTGGCAGGGAGGCCGGCGCGGTCCGGCCTCAGGAGGGGCCGAGGACTCGTGCCGTCTGACGCCACCACGGAACGCCGAGCCAGAAGCAGAAGATGACACCGAGCTCCACCGGGATCACCTCGATCCCGATGAACCAGGCACCGGTGCCCAGCAGGAACAGCGCGAGCAGGGACAGCAGTGAGTGCGCCAGCACTCCGAACGCCGGAGCCACCAGGCCCGGTCCTCGGCTGGCCAAGCCCGTCCCGCCGACGATCAGGCTGAGGAACAGCACGCCGACGTCCAGGAACAGCAGGATCACGAGGCCCAAGGCCTCCTCGCCGTGCGTCGTCGGCTGAAGCAGGAGCCAGACCCCGAGCGCGACGGCCAGGACCGACAGCAGAGCGCCTTGCGCGATCAGCATCCAGCTCGCGATCCGGGCGAAGCGATCCGGGTGCACCGGCGGGGCAGAGAGGCCAGCGGCCCGAGACGGTTCCGGCCCGGCCTCCAACGCACGGGGCTCTGGAGCCTCCGGGTGGCAGCGGCAGAGGCAACCCGTGTACGTCATGCCCCGGCACGTCTCGTGCCGCTCGGCGACGCAGAGGGGCGAGACGCGGGCCACGACCGGAGCGTAGGTCGGTCGGGCTGCCCGCGAGGCCGTTCGGCCAGGCTTCGAGCGCGAGCAGCCGCCGGCGGTGGCTACCGTGCGCCGGCCGCGCTCGTCGCGGAGCGGCTGGGCCTGCCGCTGGCCTGACAGCCGGGACGCGCGCGCTGGCGTTCCTGGCACATTGCGGGCGCGTTCCGCCACAATGGTCCCCTTATGCGCACCAAGACCCGGCAGGTCCTCGCAGGCGGCGCCTGCCTGCTCGCCCTTGTCCTCACCGGTTGCGGCACCACCGTGCCGGTGGCCGAGCAGGGCCAGTCCCAGACCGGCACGGACGGGGGCTTCGGCTCCTCCGCGACCGGCGGTGACGGCGCCGGCTCGACGACCGGCTCGACCTCGGGCTCCACAGGGCTGGCCTCGGGCACCAGCGGCACGGGCAGCCTGGGCAGCTCGGGCACCGGCGCCACCAGCGGGAGCAGTGCGAGCGGCAGCTCGAGCACCGGCGGTACGACGGGCGGCAGCGGCTCGACGTCCGGCTCGGGCGGGGGCGGGCTGGCGGCCAAGGGCTTCGGGTGGGACGAGAAGAGCATCTACGTCGGCCTGCCGACGGCCGACGACTTCGACAGCCTGACGAAGAGCGCCGGCGGCAACTTCAGCAACGGCGACATCCACGGCGACTTCAACGCCGTCGCGGCCGACATCAACAAGCACGGCGGGATCCTCGGTCGCAAGCTCGTCATCGTGTTCCACGACGCCCCGACGGCCCAGTACTCGAGCAACGCCGCCGAGGTCGCGCAGCAGATGTGCACCTACTTCACGGAGGACCGGCCGGTCGCCGCCGTGATCAACGGCGCGCCGCAGCTCGATGCGCAGCCGAACTTCCACACCTGCCTCGAGAAGCACCACGTCACGCTGGTCAGCCAGACCAACACCGTCTACAGCAACAAGGACTACGCCCGTCTCGGCCCGCACCTGATCTCGGGCGCCTCCGTCAGCAGCGACGTCCTGGTCCCGACGCTGGTGTCGGCGCTCAAGCGGCAGGGCTTCTTCTCCGGCTGGAACACCACCCTCGGCGCCGCGGCGAGCACCCCGGCCAAGGTCGGCCTGCTGCTGCCGGACGACCCGGCGGGCCACTACATCAATGCGCTGTTCAGAGCTCAGCTCCGCAAGGCCGGGGTGCAGGTCGCCTCCGACTACTACTACCCGTCAGCCGGCAGCGGCGGCCAGAGCCAGTCCGAGGTGCTTCGCTTCAAGTCGGCGGGCGTCACGCACGTCCTCAACCTCCCGCCTGTCGAGCTGGAGATCGCCCTGTTCCAGCGGCAGGCGGAGAACCAGCACTACCGCCCCCGCTACGGCTACAGCCCGTTCGACCTCCCGCTCACCGTCGAGGAGAACCCGACCATCGCGCCGCCTGCGCAGCAGGTCGGCAGCATGGGCATCGGCTGGCAGCCGCTCAACGACGTCAACGCCTCCAAGGACGTCGGCGACATGCCCGGCGGGGCGCGTTGCTTCGCGGCCATGAAGGCCGGCAACCAGACCTTCGGCCCAAGCGCTCGGCGCGCGAAGTTCGCCGCTGCCCTCACGTGCGACGCGCTCTACCTGCTTCGAGACGCGTGGGTGCAGGCCAAGAGCTTCACCGGCGACGCCATCCTGAGCGCACTGCCCGTCGTCGGCCCGAGGTTCACGTCGGCGTCGACCTTCGCCAGCGTCCTCTCGGCTCAGGACCACGGCGTCCCCGGCTACTACCGCGACTCCCACTACGACACGGGCTGCCAGTGCTTCACCTACTCCAGCCGGGTCAACCACAAGATCGCCCCGTAGCCTCGAGGCAACGGAGCCACCCTCCTGCCACGGGTTGCCCTGGGAGCAGCTGTGGTGACGAGCCCGGTCCCCGGGGTCTCCGGCTCCGCACGCTGCATCGGCCGCCGATCTTCCGCACGTCGGGATCTGCGACGGCGTGTCGGGCCCACCAGGCGGAAGATCGGCCGTACCTCGCCGCGATCTTCCGCACCTTGCGGTCTGCGACGGCGTGTCGGGCACAACACACGGAAGATCGCGCAGGTGTCGGTTCAACAAGCGACTACGCGCGGACGCGTTCGCGCTGGCCAGGCCCCGCACGCAGCACCTTCCGTCGAGCGCGAAGCGGGGGGTCCCGGGCTGATCCGCACCTGCGCAGTCGCCGCCGACGCCGGCACGCCAGAGGTTGCCATGCCTCCGGCGTACCGTGCGGCACGTGAGCCAGGACGCCCGTGCCCCACGCAGCCCACGCCCGTTCGGGTCGTGGATGCTCGGGTCCGCCGACCAGTCGCTGAAGAGCGCGCTGCGGCGGAGCACGCTCCTCACCTGGGGCGGCCTGCTACTGGCGAACCTCGCCGGTGCCGCCGGGGCGTTCGTGCTGGCCGCGTTCGTGTTCCCGACCACCGGCTCCGACGACCGGCTGGTCAAGAACCTCGTCGGTGGCGCGGTCTTCTACGTCGGGACCGCTGTGCTCGTCATGCCGTGGACGTCCGTCGTGTCGAGGCGACGGCTGGCCTGGGCGCGTGAGGGCCGGGTGCCGACCGCGAAGGAGCAGCGCCGGGCACTGCGGCTGCCGGCCTTCGTGGCCAACGTGCACGCCCTGATGTGGGGGCTGGCGGCGGCGCTTTTCGGCACCCTGAACGGGCTCGACGACGTCGGTGACGGCCTGCTCGTCACCCTGGCCGTCGCCATCGGTGGCGCGATCACCGCCGGCTACAGCTTCTTCCTGACCGAGTTCGCGTCCCGCCCGGTGGCAGCCAAGGTGCTCGCCCACGGCCTGCCCTCCGTCCGCCTCTACCTGCCCGGCCTGCGGATGCGGGTGCTGCTGGCGTGGGCGCTCGGCTCGGCCGTACCCGTCATCGGCATGATGGCCATCGCTGTCAGCGTGCTCGCCGGGAGGGACATCTCGCGCACCAGCATCGCGGTCACGACGCTGAGCCTCGGCGGAGCCGCGCTGCTGGTCGGCTTCGCCGTTCTCCGCCTGTCCTGGCGGGCGACGACCGACCCGGTCCGCGGCGTGCGCGCCGCCCTCGCCTTGGTCGAGGGGGGCGACCTCGATGTGCGGATCCCGCTCTACGACACGAGCGACGTCGGGCGGCTGCAGGCCGGCTTCAACTCCATGGTCGACGGCCTGCGCGAGCGCGAGCAGATCCGCGACGTCTTCGGCCGCCACGTCGGGCCGGACGTCGCCCGCCGCGCTCTCGAGGGCGGCATCGAGCTCGGCGGCGAGCAGCGCGAGGTGGCGGTGCTGTTCGTCGACGTCGTCGGCTCGACGGCGCTCGCCTCCGAGGCGAGCCCGGCCGACGTCGTCGCCCTGCTCAACCGCTTCTTCGGCGTCGTCGTCGACGTCGTGGCCGAGCACGGCGGCTTCGTCAACAAGCTCCAGGGGGACGCCGCGCTCGCCGTGTTCGGCGCTCCCGTTCCCCACGACGCAGCGGCCTCCGCGGCACTGCAGGCAGGGCAGGACCTGGTACGCCGGCTGCGCGCCCAGGTCCCCGAGTGCGACGTCGGCGTGGGCGTGGCGTTCGGGCTCGTCGTCGCGGGCAACGTCGGGGCGGAGCAGCGCTTCGAGTACACCGTCATCGGCGACACGGTGAACGAGGCGGCCCGGCTGACCGAGCTGGCCAAGGACCAGCCGGGTCGGTTGCTCGCGTCCGGCCGCGCGGTGCGCGAGGCCGGCGCGAGCTGGTCTGCGGTGGGGGAGCAGGTGCTGCGCGGCCGGTCCCAACCGACGCAGCTGATGGTCCCGTAGGCCCGGTCACCCGTCCCCGCGGGAGGAGAGCGTCTCCTTGCTCTTGGCGATGGCGAAGCCCCAGGCGTCCGACGGGGTGGCCCTTGGCGGCAGAGCGATCTCGTCGGGGTTGGTGACCACGTCGAGCAGCACCGGACCGGGGAGGGCGAGTGCCTCCCCCACCGCGCTCTCGAGGTCGGCAGGGTCCGTGACGCGGATCCCGCGCAGCCCGCAGGCCTGCGCCACCAGCGACAGGTCGGGGTTCGCGAGCTGGGTGCCGAACTCGGGCAGGCCGCCCTGCTCCTGCTCGAGCTTCACCATGCCGAGCCGGCCGTTGTTGAAGCAGACGAGCTTGACCGGCAGGTCGTGGCTGACAGCGGTGATGATGTCGCCGAGCAGCATCGTGAGGCCGCCGTCGCCGCAGAAGGCGATGACCTGGCGGTGGCGGTCGAGAGCCTGGGCGCCGAGGGCCTGCGGCATGGCGTTGGCCATCGAGCCGAGGTTCATGGAGCCGACGAGCCGGCGCGTGCCGGTGAAGGTCACGAACCGGGCGAGCCAGACCGCGGACATCCCGGTGTCGGCGGTGAAGACCGCGTCGTCCGCCGCGAGCCGGTCGACCACGGCGGCCAGCGCCTCGGGACGGATCCGGTCGTCCGGGTTGTCGAAGACCGCGCGCACCCTGCCCAGGATGCCGGTGCGATCGGCGTCCGGGCGGGTGAGTGCCTGCTGCCGCTCGACCCACTGCGCGTAGCTGTCCACCGCCTTCTCGAGGTGGCTCCGGTCCGCCTTCTGCGTCAGCTGGGGGAGCAGTGCGCGCACGAACAGTCCGGCGTCGGAGACGACACCCAGCTCGATCGGCGTCCGCCGGCCCAGGTGCGACGGCGTGCGGTCGACCTGGATCGTGGTGGCCTTCTCGGGCAGCCAGTCGGGATAGGGGAAGTCCGTCCCGAGCATGAGCAGCACGTCGGTGTCGTCGAAGGCCTTCTTGGTGGCCGGGTTGCCGATCAGGCCGGACTGGCCGATCTGGTAGGGGTTGTCGCGCTCGAGACCCTCCTTGGCCTTCAGCGTCAGGACCACGGGCGCGGCGAGCCGCTCAGCCAGGGCGATCACGTCCTCACGCGCCTCCCGGGCGCCGATGCCCACGAGCAGGGTCACCCTCTGCGCGCCCTCCAGGAGATCGGCGGCAGCCCGCACGGCGGTGGCGTCGGGGGCGCTGCGCGCCGGGGTCAGCACGTGCCGGGGGATGCGCACAGGTGCAGGCAGCGTGAGCGACCCGACGTCGCCGGGGATCGTGAGCACGGCGACGCCCGGTCCCTCGTACGCCGCCTGCACCGCTTGCTCGATGACGCGCGGCGCCTGCTCGGCAGAGGTGAGGGTGAACCGGAACCGGGCGACGTCGGTGAACAGCAGGTCGTTGTCGACCTCCTGGAAGTAGTCGCTACCCATCTCCGCGCGAGGCACCTGCCCGCAGACCGCGAGCACCGGGGCGCGTGACTTCGCCGCGTCGTACAGGCCGTTGAG
>JAODNF010000153.1 GCA_025464915.1 Frankiales bacterium
CCTGACCGGCATCGCGCGCGCCGACCGCTGGCCGGAGCTGCGTCCCGCCGCGCTCGAGGTGGTGCTCACGCTGGCCCGCTCGATCGCGGCGGTGACGGTCGTGGACTGCGGGTTCTCGCTCGAGCAGGACGAGGAGCTCGCCTACGACACGATGGCCCCCCGTCGCAACGGCGCGACCCTGACGGTGCTCGCGCAGGCCGACACGGTCATCGTCGTCGGCACCGCCGACGCCGTCGGCCTGCAGCGGCTGGTGCGGGGGCTGTCCGAGCTCAAGGAGGCCGTGCCCGGCGTCCTCCCGACGGTGGTCGTCAACCGGCTCCGCTCCAGCGCCATCCCCGGGGACGCCGAGGCCGAGGTGCGCGCTGCCCTTCAGCGGTACGCAGGGGTCGAGACCGTCACCGTCGTGCCGCAGGACACCGAGGCTCTCGACGGGGCGCTCTCGATCGGTCGCACGTTGACTGAGCACGCGCCGGGATCCCTTGCCCGTCAGGCCATCCAGGGTCTGGCCGCAGGTCTCGTCGGTGTCGCAGCACCGCCGAAGAAGCGCCGGCTGCTCAGGCGGTGAGGTCGTAGTCCGCGAGGTCGAACGTCGACAGCTCGCGGGCGAACGAGAACGTGAAGCTGGGCCACAGCGTGGTGTTGGTGCCGTGCTCGTCGAGGTACCAGGACGCGCACCCGCCGGCGTTCCAGACCGTCCCGCGGAGCTGCTCCTGAAGCCTCGCGTTGTAGCTCCTCGTGACCTCTGGCTTGGCCGAGATCGCCTGGATCCCAGCCCTTCTCATCGCATCGAGGGCGTCGACGACATGCTCCACCTGGCGCTCGATGACATAGACGATCGAGGTGTGGCCGAGGCCGGTGTTGGGCCCCGTGAGGACGAACAGGTTCGGAAAGCCAGGGACGGCCATGCCGCGGTAGGCCTGCATGCCCCCGGACTTCCAGTGCTCGGCCAGAGTGCGGCCGTCAGTGCCGCGGAGCCGGTGCGCGATGGGTGGGTCGGTGACCGCGAAGCCGGTGCCGAGCAGGATGACGTCCACGTCCACGACCTCCCCCGTCGTGGTGACGATGCCGGTCGGCGTGATCTCGGCGATGCCGTCGGTCACAAGGTCGACGTGGTCCTCGGCGAGCATCGGGTACCACGTGTTGGACAGCAGCACGCGCTTGCAGCCGAGCGTGTAGTCAGGCGTCACCTTGGCCCGCAGTGCGGGATCCTCGATGTGCCTCGCGATCCACGCGCGGCCCTGCCTCTCGGCCACCTTCATGATGCCGGCCCGGCCGGAGAAGCCCAGGATCCACGACTCGCGGCCGGCGTAGACGGAGCCGCGGACCGCCTTCTGCGCCCACGGCGCGAGCCGGAACAGGGCGCGCTCGGCGCGGGTGATCGCCCGGTCGCGGCGGGGGAGGACCCACGGCGCGGTGCGCTGGAAGACAGTGAGGTGCGAGGCGACGCGCGCGACCTCGGGAGCGAACTGGATCGCTGAGGCGCCGGTGCCGATGACGGCGACGCGCTTGCCCGTGAGGTCCAGGGAGTGGTCCCACTGGGCGGAGTGCATCACCGTTCCCTCGAAGGACTCGAGGCCGGGAATCTTCGGGGCGACCGGCTCGGACAGCCCGCCGGTGCCGGCGACGACGACATCCGCGGTGACGTCGCCGCGCGTCGTCGAGACCAGCCAGCGTCGGCCGTCCCAGTTGGCGGCGAGGACCTCGGTGTCGAACCAGGTGCGGTCCCTCACGCCGTACCGCTCCGCGACCCCGCGCAGGTAGGCGTAGATCTCCGGCTGGGGGGAGAAGGTGCGCGTCCACGACGGGTTCGGTGCGAACGAGAAGGAGTAGAGGTGCGAGGGCACGTCGCAGGCGCAGCCCGGGTAGCTGTTGACGCGCCAGGTGCCGCCGACGTCGCTGCCGCGCTCGACGACGGCGACCTGGTGGCCGGCCTCCTGCAGCCGGACCGCAGCAGCCAGGCCGGCGAAGCCGCTGCCGATGACGAGGGCGCCGACGTGGTCGGGGAGCGGACGGTTCACGGGTTCCTCCAGGCTGTTAACTTTACGTCGAGTAACTATACCCGCAGTAACCTACTTCGTGTAAAGTCCTGAGGGTGAAGACCCGGATGGCGCGCGCGGATCGCCGCGACCAGCTGCTCGACATGGCGCAGGACGTGTTCACCGAGCGCGGCTACGCGACGACCTCGATGGACGACGTCGCCGAGGCGGCAGGCGTCACGAAGCCGGTGCTCTACGACCACTTCGGCAGCAAGGAGGGCCTGCTCGCCGCCGTCGTCGAGCGGTCCGGTCAGGAGATGCTCGACGCGACCACCGGCGCCGTGACCGGCCTCGACCCCGAGACCGCGCTGCGGCAGGGCCTCACCGCCTTCTTCCGGTACGTCGACGAGCACGCGGGTGCCTGGACGCTGCTGCTGCGGGAAGTGGCGCCGGGGACCTCTGCGGCCGCGGCCGTCGACCGGGTGCGTGCCGTCCAGGTCGACGTCATCGCCGCCCTCATCGGGATGCACGTCAAGGAGCCGGACCCCGAGCGGGCCACCGTGTACGCCCACGTCGTCAGCGGAGCGGCCGAGCGGCTCTCCACCGTGCGGATCACCGGCCTGCGCACGAGTCCCGAGCAGGCAGCGGACCTGCTCATGGATGCACTCTGGACCGGATTCGCGGCCCTCGTCGAGAAGGAGCAAGCGTGAGCAGCACGCAGCAGGTCGTCGTCATCACCGGAGCGGGCCGCGGTCTGGGGGAGGGGATGGCACGGCTCCTCGCGGCGAAGGGTCACCTCCTCGCGCTGCTCGACCGCGACACCGCGCACGTCGAGAAGGTGGCGGCCGACCTGCCGGACGCCCGTGCCTGGACCTGCGACGTCACCGACGCGGCCGGCCTGAAGCAGGTGGCGGCGCAGGTGCAGCAGCACTTCGGCCGGGTGGACGTGCTCGTCAACAACGCGGGCATCGGCAGGGGCGGACCGTTCCTGCTCGAGGACGAGGACGAGTTCGAGCGGGTCCTCGAGATCAACCTGACCGGCAGCACCCGCACCGTTCGCGCCTTCCTCCCGGCGCTGGTCGAGAGCAAGGGCTACCTGCTGCAGATCGCCTCGCTCGCGGCGTTCACCCCGGCGCCCTTCATGAGCGCCTACTGCGCGAGCAAGGCCGGCGTCGAGGCCTACGCCCACTGCCTGCGCAGCGAGCTCAAGCACCACAAGGTGAAGGTCGGCGTCGGCTACCTCGCCTTCACCGACACCGACATGGTGCGCGAGGCCGATGCGGACCCGGCCCTCGGGACGCTCCGCTCGTCGTTGCCCGCGCCGTTCGGCAGCACCTACCCGGTCGAGCCGGCCATCGAGCGGCTGGTCGCCGGCATCGAGGGGCGCAAGGCGCACGTCTACGCCCAGCGCTGGTTGCGCGTCATGCCCTACCTGCGGGGCGGCGTCCCGACCGTCATCGCGAAGATGCCGAGCCGCGACCTCAAGAGGGCCGAGCAGCTCGTCCGCGACCGCATGCCGTCGTGAGCGCACCGGTCCGGAGTGGCCGGGCGCTGGCTCGACAGCGGCTCGGCGGCATCGCGTTCCTCGTGGTCATCGGCCTGTTGGTCGCACTCACGGTTGCCCTCTACAACAAGGCCTTCACGCGCGTCACGCACGTCTCGCTCAGCACCGACAGGGCCGGCAACCAGCTCTCCAAGGGCGCCGACGTCAAGCTCCGCGGTCTGGTGGTCGGCGAGGTCCGGGACGTCCGCAGCGCCGGTGACGGCGCCGTGCTCGACCTGGCGCTGGAGCCTGCTCAGGCGCGGCGCATCCCGGCCGACGTCCGGGCGCAGCTCGTCCCCAAGACCCTCTTCGGGGAGAAGGAGGTCGACCTCGTCACCACCTCCACGGCCGGCCCGGTCCTGCACGACGGCTCGCGGATCGGCCAGGACCACAGCCAGACGGCCGTCGAGACCGAGCGGGCGGTCGACGACCTGCTGCCGCTGCTCAAGGCGCTGAGGCCAGACCAGCTCTCGGAGGCCCTCAACGCGCTCTCGACCGCTCTCCGGGGGCGGGGCGACGAGCTCGGGAGGAGCCTCGTGCGCACCGCGTCGTACCTGCGCTCCCTCAACCCCGACCTGCCGACGCTCCAGCAGGACCTCGCCGGCCTGGCCGACCTCGCCAACAACACCGCCGACGCCAGCCCGCACCTGCTCGAGGTGCTCGACAACCTGTCGGCCTCCAGCCGCCACCTCGTGCAGGAGCAGGCCTCCCTCGACGACTTCCTGACGGGCAGCACGAGCTTCGCCGCCACGACACAGGCCGTCGTGGCTGAGAACGAGAAGAGCCTCGTCACGCTCGCGGCCACCAGCCGGCCCGTGCTCGCGCTCTATGCCCGCTACGCCTTCGAGTTCCCGTGCATGTCCAAGGCTCTCGCCGCCCTCGAGGCGCCGATCGAGGCGTCGTTCGGCGGTCTGCAGGCAGGACTGCACATCACCCTCGAGGCCACGCGCGACAACGGTGGCTACGACGGCTCGACGGTCCCGAGGTACGGCGACACGGGTGGCCCGATCCACTGCTACGGGCTCGACCCCGCGCACCCGGTCGTCCCGGCCCGCGACTACTACAACCCCTACGACGGCTACTACGACGGCCAGGAGGTCGACCCGGTGACGGGCAAGCCGCCCTGCACCCACACCCCCTGCGCCGAGCCGCCTCCCGGCGGTCGTGCGGACGATGCCGCGGCGCTGCGCGCGGTCGTTGCGGGCAAGATGGGGACAACACCCGACATCGCTCTCCTGCTGCTGCGTCCCGCAGCGTCCGGATCGACCGTCGGCCTCTCCTGAGGAGTGCGCCATGTCCCTGCTCCCGTCGCTGGTCTCCCCGGCGGACGCTGCGTTCCTCCTGCCCGAGACCCGGGACCAGCCGATGCACGTCGGCAGCCTGCAGCTGTTCGTGCCGCCCCCGGGCTCCGACCTCCACGACCTGTCGGAGATCTACGAGACCGCCCTCGCGACCACCGAGATCGCACCGCTGTTCCGCAAGCGCCTGACCCGCGGCTTCGGGACCCTCGGCCAGTGGGCCTGGGAGGCCGACGAGGCGATCGACCTCGAGCACCACGTCCGGCACTCCTCGCTGCCGAAGCCCGGCCGGATGCGCGAGCTGCTCGCGCTCTGCAGCCGGCTGCACGGGACGCTGCTCGACCGGCAGCGGCCGTTGTGGGAGATGCACCTCATCGAAGGCCTCGAGGACGGCCGCTTCGCGGTCTACACCAAGATCCACCACGCCCTGCTCGACGGCGTCTCGGGCCTGCGGCTGCTGGAGCGCAGCCTGAGCACGGACCCGAGCGTCGGTGACACGCCGATGCCGTTCGCGGCGCGGCCGCGCGGGTCGCGCAAGGCCGGTGGCTTCGACGTCGGCGGCCTGGTCTCGGGGGGCCTGCACGCCGCCCTCGACGTCGCGACACTGGCTCCCAAGGCGGCCAGGCTCGTGGAGCAGGGATTGCGGCACGAGGGCGCCGTCCTGCCCGGTCAGGCGCCGCGCAGCATCCTGAACGTGCCGATCAGCGGAAGCCGCCGGTTCGCCGGGGACGCCTGGGAGCTCGACCGCCTCCGCACCGTCTCCAAGCAGGCCGGCGCCACCATCAACGACGTCGTGCTCGCCATGTCGTCGGCGGCCCTGCGCGACTACCTGCTCGGGCTCGACGCCCTGCCTGACAGCTCGCTCGTCGCCATGACACCGGTGTCCTTGCGCAAGGACGACAGCGCCGAGGGCAATGCCGTCGGCTCGATCCTGTGCTCGCTCGGGACGCACCTGACCGACCCTGAAGAGCGGCTGCTCCACATCCGCGACTCGACCCAGCGCGCCAAGGCGTCGCTGGTCGGCCTGTCGCAGCTGCAGATCACGGCGCTGTCCGCCGGCATGATGTCGCCGCTGGTGCTCAACACCTACTTCGGCGTCCCGAAGCTCGTCCCGCCGCCCTTCAACCTCATCATCAGCAACGTCCCGGGCCCGAGGCATCCGCTGTTCTGGAACGGGGCGCGCCTCGACGGCATGTACCCGCTGTCCATCCCCACCAGCGGTCAGGCGCTCAACATCACCTGCACCAGCTACGACCAGCAGCTGCAGTTCGGCCTGACCGGCTGCCGTCGTACCCTCCCGCACTTGCAGTCCATGCTCGCCGGCCTCGACGACGGTCTGAAGGGTCTCGAGAAGGCCTTCCTCTAGCGGACCTCGACGCGATGCACCAGCCGATGCCGGTCGGGGTCGCGGTCGCGTCGGGTGTGACCTTCGACGCTGGCCGACAGCGCCGGTGGGTTGTTGCGCGTTCCTGAACCTGCCGGTGGGGCGGCTACGTGGTCGCTGTCGTCCTCGACGAACCTGCTTCGCGGGGTACGAGAGGGGTATGCCGAAGCGGTGAGCCACCCCCTCCACGTGGGCCGGACCACGATCGTCGTCGTCACCGAGACGCGCGACGCGGCCGGCCGCCTGGTCGCCTCGACGACCCAAGCGGTCCTGTCGGGGTGATTGCACGCTCAAAGATTGAACGTGCAATAAAATGCGGATAGGGTTGGTTGCACAGGCAACAAGCAAGTCTGACCCTCTCGAAGGAGCACCCGCCATGACCACCCCCACGACCACCGACCTGACCGGCACGTACGTCCTCGACCCGACCCACACCCGTCTCGGCTTCGTCGCGCGGCACGCGATGGTCACCAAGGTCCGGGGCAGCTTCGATGAGTTCGAGGGCAAGGCGCACCTCGACTTCGAGGACCCGACCCAGAGCAGCGCCGAGATCACGTTCCAGATCGCGTCGGTCAGCACCGGCCAGAAGCAGCGCGACGAGCACCTGCGCACCAACGACTTCTTCGACGCCGAGACCTACCCGACGGGCCAGTTCGTCTCCACGTCGGTCACCAAGGACGGGGACGACTACGTCCTTGCCGGCGACCTGACCCTCAAGGGCATCACGAAGCCGGTCAGCATCACCTGGGAGTCGACCGGCACGGCGAAGGACCCGTTCGGCAACACCCGGGTCGGGTTCGAGGGACGCGCGACGATCAACCGGAAGGACTGGGGCATCGAGTACAACGCCGCCCTCGAGACCGGTGGCGTCCTCGTCTCCGAGAAGATCACCCTCGAGTTCGACGTCAGCGCCATCAAGCAGTAGCCGATCCTGGCGCGGCAGCTGCCCGCGCCGAGCGCGCCAGCCGGTCAACGATCGCCCCGGGCACCCCGGTCCCGGCGATCCTTGACCGGCTGCGCCCGTTCCTGGTGGCGTGAGAAGTCAGTGAACACGGCCGGGACGCGTAGCCTGCGCGCGTGGCTTCGACCTGGCAGCGGGTGCGGCGCGCGCAGTCGCGCCTGTCGACCGAGGCCGTCCAGCGAATGGATGCGCTGCCCTGGTTCACGGCGCTGTCGCCGTCGCAGCGCGCCGACGTCGGG
The DNA here is from genome assembly GCA_025464915.1 of Frankiales bacterium. Taxonomy (GTDB): domain Bacteria; phylum Actinomycetota; class Actinomycetes; order Mycobacteriales; family SCTD01; genus RYN-111. Next base: position 7,402 of record JAODNF010000153.1, read on the forward strand.
CTGGTCGTGCAGGCCGGCTTCGCCAACTTCACGACCTGGCTGAAGGACCACGACGAGGCGGCCGCGCCGGCCCCGGACGTGTTCGGGGCGGCGCCGCGTGAGCTGACCCGTGCGGTCAACCTGAAGCAGACCGTGCAGCTGATCCGGGTCGTCGTCGGCGTGCTCGACGAGCACGTGGCCGACCTCGCCGAGCCGGGTGACGAGCAGGCGCTGCGCGAGGCGGCCCTTCGCTACAGCCGGGAGATCGCCTTCGCCGCGGCCGAGGTCTACGCCGCGGCCGCGGAGGCCCGCGGAGCCTGGGACGCCCGGCTCGAGGCCGGCGTTGTCGAGGCGCTGGTACGAGGCCAGGTCGGCGACCTGACCCTGTCCCGCGCTGGTTCCCTCGGGTGGGGCCGGCCGGCGTGGACGACGGCGCTCGCCGCCCCCATGCCGGCGGGGCCGGTCGAGTCCCGGCTCGAGGACCTGCGCGGTCACGGCCGGCACAGCGGCCTGTTCGTCCTCACCGGTGAGGCCGGGGGAGGGCTGCTCGTCGTCGTGGGCGGCAAGGGCAAGGTCGAGACCGCCGTGAAGCAGATCGCCGCAGGGCTGCCGGCGGGTCCGGTCGTCGTCGGGCCGGTGGCCGAGGACCTGGCGTCCGCCGTGGCCAGCGTGCAGGAGGCCCTCTCCGGTCTGGCGGCCGTCGCCGCCTGGCCCGCTGCGCCGCGACCGGTGGCCGCCTCGGACCTGCTGGCCGAGCGAGCCGTGCTGGGAGACGGCACGGCCCGCACCCGGTTGTTGGAGGAGGTCCACGGTCCGCTGGCCTCAGCAGGCGGTGACCTGCTGGAGACCTGCGCGGCCTTCCTGGAGACCGGAGGGAGCATCGAGGCGACGGCCCGGAGCCTCTACGTGCACGCGAACACCGTGCGCTACAGGCTGCGCAAGGTGACGGACCTCGTAGCGCTGGATCTGACACATCCCCGTGACGCAATGGCTGCGCGTGTTGCGTTCGTCATAGGCCGTACACAGGACTTGTAGGTTTCCTACAACGTCCGGGCGCCCTTTCGGTCCAGGTCGGCTGCGGCAACCGGGCCTGCGAACCACGAACCTTGCTGTGTGCTCGTCATCCTCGCTCCCGGTCAGGGCTCCCAGTCGCCCGGCATGCTGCTGCCCTGGCTCGACGTCCCCGGCGCAGCCGGTGACCTCGTGACGTGGTCGGAGGCGGCGGGTCTCGACCTGATCGCGCTGGGGACCGGTGCCGACGCGGAGGAGATCCGCGACACGGCGGTCGCCCAGCCGCTGCTGACGGCCGCGGCGCTGCTCTCCTTCCGCGCTTCGGGCCTGCGGCCGGACGCCGTCTGCGGCCACAGCGTCGGCGAGCTCGCGGCCCTCGCTGTCGCCGGGGTCATGACGCCGACCCAAGCGGTGGTCCTCGCGGCGGAGCGCGGCCGGGCCATGGCCGCGGCCGCGGCCCTCGCGCCGACCGGCATGGTCGCCACGCTCGGTGGTGACGCGGCCGCCGTGGCTGAGGCGGCCGCCGCTGCCGGGCTCGAGCCCGCCACCGTCAACGTCGCAGGTCAGGTCGTCTACGGCGGCCCGGTCGCCGCGCTGGACGCTCTCGCCGAGCAGCAGCCTGGAGGGGCACGGGTTCGTCGCCTCGAGACCGCAGGCGCTTTCCACACCAGCGCGATGGCGCCCGCCGTGCCGCGCCTGCAGATGCTGGTCTCCTCGCTCACCCCGCACGACCCGACCTGCGCCGTCGTCGCGAACGCCGACGGTGCCGTGGTCAGCAGCGGCCGCGAGCTGCTCGACCGGCTCGTGGGTCAGCTCACCGGCCCCGTCCGCTTCGACCTCTGCCTGGCCACCCTCGACCGCCTGCGCGCGACCGACGTCGTCGAGCTCGCGCCAGCGGGAACGCTCGTGGCCCTCGCGAAGCGCGCGCTTCCCGGCGTACCCCTCACCGCGCTGAAGACCCCGTCGGACCTGCCGGTGCTCGCGTGAGGCGCCGGGTGCTCTCCGGAGCAGCGGTCACCGGCGTCGGGTCGTTCCGGCCGGCGCTGCGCATCGACAACTCCGGCATCGCTGAGCGCACCGGCTCCTCCGACGAGTGGATCCGCGAGCGCTCCGGCATCGTCACCCGCGGTTCCGCGGCGCCCGACGAGTCCGTCGTCGAGATGGCCGTCCAGGCGGGTGGCAAGGCCCTCGCTGCCGCGGGTGTCGACGCCGCGCAGGTCGGGCTCGTGCTCCTCGCGACCTGCTCCATGCCGGGACCGCTGCCCGGCGGTTCCCCCGAGATCGCCGCCCGCCTCGGTGCCACCGCTGCGGGGGCCTCCGACATCGGGGCGGGCTGTGCCGGCTTCGCGTACGGCCTCGGCCTGGCGGCCGACACCGTCCGCACCGGCACCGCCGAGCACGTGCTCGTCATCGGCTCCGAGCGGCTGCTCGACATGGTCGACCCCGACGACCGCGCGACCGCGTTCCTGTTCGGCGACGGCGCGGGCGCTGCCGTCGTGTCCCGCTCCGACGTCGAGAAGGTCGGCCCGGTCGTCTGGGCCCACGACGGCGACCAGCACGAGAAGCTCATCATCTCCGGCGAGCGCAGGCTCTCGATGGACGGGCGCGCGATCTACCGCTGGGCCACGACGCAGCTGCCCGCGCTCTGCGCCCGCGCCGTCGACGAGGCAGGCCTTGAGCTGTCCGACCTCAAGGCCTTCGTGCCGCACCAGGCCAACCTGCGCATCACCGAGTCGGTCGTCGCTCACCTCGGGCTCGACTGCATCCTGGCCCGCGACGTCGTCGACAGCGGCAACACCTCTGCGGCGTCCGTGCCGCTCGCACTCGCCCGGCTCCTCGAGCTGGGTCAGGTCTCGTCCGGCGACGCGGTCCTGCTCGCCGGTTTCGGCGCCGGTCTCACCGCCGCCGCGCAAGTGATCGTCCTTCCGTAACCCCCGCAATCCACTAGGAGCACAGACATGTCCCTCACCCAGGACGAGATCCTCACCGGCCTTGCCGAGGTCATCGAGGAGGTCTCCGGCGTGGCAGCCGACAAGGTCACCCGCGAGGCCACCTTCGAGAACGACCTCGAGATCGACAGCCTCACCATGGTCGAGGTCGTCGTGGAGTGCGAGAGCCGCTTCGGCGTCCGCATCCCCGACGAGGCGCTCGAGACGCTGAAGACCGTCGGCGACGCCATCGACTACATCGCGACCGCTGGGGTGCCTGCCTGATGACGAAGGTCGCTGTCACCGGGCTCGGGGCTCTCACCCCGCTCGGCCCCGACGTCGCCGCCCTCACGGAGGGCCTGCTCACCGGCCGCTCCGGGGTGCGGCTGCTCGAGGGCGAGCAGTGGGACGCGCTCCCTGCCCGGCTGGCAGCGACCGTCGAGACGGAGGGCCGTCTCGAGCGGGTCGAGGCCCGCACCCTCGACCGCGTCCAGCAGCTCGCGCTCATCGCGGCGCGGGAGGCGTGGTCCGACGCCGGTGCACCCTCCGTGGACCCGGTGCGCCTCGCCGTCATCATCGGCTCGGGCATCGGTGGGGCTCTCACCCTGCTCAGCCAGTACGACGTGCTGCAGGCTCGCGGTCCGCGCGCTGTCTCCCCGCACCTGGTGCCCATGCTCATGCCCAACGGCCCGGCTGCCACGGTCGGCCTGGAGCTCAAGGCCCGCGCCGGCGTGCACACGCCGGTGTCTGCCTGCGCGTCCGGTGCCGAGGCGATCGCCCAGGCGCTGACGCTGCTGCGCTCGGGCGCTGTCGACGTCGTCGTCGCAGGCGGCTCCGAGGCCTGCGTGCACCCGCTGCCCATGGCCGGCTTCGCGCAGATGCGCGCGCTGTCGACGCGGCACGACGCACCTGAAGCGGCTTCGCGCCCCTACGACAAGGGCCGCGACGGCTTCGTCCTCGGCGAGGGCGCGGGGGTCCTCGTGCTCGAGCGCTCCGAGTTCGCTGAGGCACGCGGTGCGCGCATCCACGCCTACGTCGGTGGCGCGGGCCTCGTAGCCGACGCCCACCACGTGACCGCCCCTGATCCGTCCGGCGACGGTGCCGCCCGCTCGGTCGCGGCCGCCCTGCGCGACGCCGGCGTGACGGCGACCGACATCGGCCACGTCAACGCCCACGCCACGTCGACCCCCCTCGGCGACGTGGCGGAGGCGCGGGCCCTCGGGCTCGCCCTCGGCGATCACCGGCCCGCGGTGACGGCGACGAAGTCCTGCACCGGCCACCTGCTCGGTGCTGCCGGCGCGGTCGAGGCGATCGCGACCGTCGTCGCCCTGCGCGACGGCGTCGTGCCGCCGGTGCGCAACCTCGACGACCAGGACGACGAGGCCGACGTCGACGCGGTCCGGGTCGTCCCGCGAGAGCTGGTCCACGACGCGGCGCTGTCCACCTCCTTCGGCTTCGGCGGCCACGACGTCTCGCTGGTGTTCACGCGATGACGGCCGAACCGCTCGAGACGGGCCGCAAGGCCAGCGCTGCCCTGGACAAGGGCGCGCTGCCTGCCATCGTGCTCGCGCGTCTCGATGCGGTCTTCGACGACTGGGACCTCGCCCTCGCCGTCGACGGCGTGGCCGTCGGCATGGGGGAGATCAGCGGCGTCGAGTGCGTCGTCTTCGCGACTGACCCGACCGTCCAGGGCGGTGCGCTCGGTGTCGAGGGGTGCGGCGCGATCAGCGACGCGACGGACATCGCCAACATGCGCGAGACCCCGTGCATCGGCATCTGGCACTCCGGGGGCGCGCGGCTCCGGGAGGGTGTCGCCTCCCTCGACGGCGTCGGTCGCATCTTCTCCGCGCAGGTCCGCGCGTCGGGTCGCATCCCGCAGATCTCCGTGGTCCTCGGCCCGGCTGCCGGTGGCGGCGCCTACGGGCCTGCGCTCTCCGACGTCGTCATCATGGGCCCGTCGGGCCGCGTCTTCGTGACGGGTCCGGACGTCGTCCGGCGCGTCACCGGCGAGGACGTCGACATGGAGCGGCTCGGCGGTCCCGACACGCACGGCACGACCAGCGGTGTGGCGCACATCGTCGCGCCGACGGACGACGAGGCCCTCTACAGCGCCCGTCGCCTCGCCCTGCTGCTCGGACGGCAGCAGGTCCCCTGCAACGACGTGGTCCTCACCGACCCGGCCGACCTGGTGCCGTCGGACCCGCGGCACAGCTACGACGTCCGCCCCGTGATCCGTGCGGTGCTGGACCCGGGTTCCTACCAGGAGCTGCACCGCGACTGGGCCACCAGCGCGGTGACGATGGTCGGCCGCCTCGGCGGCCGCACCGTCGGTGTCGTGGCCAACGACCCGCAGAAGCTGGCCGGCTGCCTCGACGCGGCGACCGGCGACAAGACCGGCCGCTTCGTGACGTGGTGCGACTCGATGGGCCTGCCGCTGGTCTTCCTGGTCGACGTGCCGGGCTACCTGCCTGGCGTCGGGCAGGAGGACGAGGGCGTCCTGCGCCGTGGAGCGAAGCTGCTCCACGCCTACGCCGGGGCGCGCGTCCCGCGGCTCACCGTCATCACCCGCAAGGCCTTCGGGGGCGCCTTCATCGCGATGGGCTCCAAGGGCCTCGGTGCGGACAAGGTGTTCGCCTGGCCCACGGCTCAGGTCGACGTCATGGGTGCGACCGCTGCGGTCGAGGTCCTCGACCGGCGGGAGCTCGCTGCCGTGAAGGACCCGAAGGAGCGGGCAGCTCTCGTCACGCGGCTCGCCGCTCAGCACGAGGCGACGACGGGCGGGCTCACCCGCGCTGTCGAGTGCGGCGCCGTCGACGAGATCATCGCGCCCGCCCAGACCCGCCAGAAGCTCCTCGACGCCCTCGCTGCCCTGCCGCAGCGTCGGGGCAAGCGACCGAACGGACCGCAGTAGATGCCCAGGACAGTCCTCGTCACAGGTGGCAACCGGGGCATCGGTCTCGCCACCGCCCGCGCCCTCGCCGCGCAGGGGCACCGGGTCGCTGTGACCTCCCGCTCCGGCGAGGTGGACGGCCTCTTCACGGTCAAGTGCGACGTGACGTCGACGGAGGACGTCGACCACGCGTTCACCACGGTCG
>JAODNF010000169.1 GCA_025464915.1 Frankiales bacterium
CCCGACGGCACCACCCTCGACCAGCTCGGGCTGCGTCCCGACGCCAGCCAGGGCAAGGCGCTCGACGCGGTGGTCGCGGACCTCGCCTCCGCTCGTGGCAGCGACGCCGCCGAAGCGCTGTCGACCCGGGCGGTGCGCTACGTGGTGCTCCGCGTCACCGACCGCACCTCGGGCCTCGAGGCAGTTCTCGACTCCCAGACCGGCCTCGTGCGGCGCAGCCGCTCCGCCAGCCTCGAGCTCTGGCAGGTCGTGGCCCCGACGGCCCGCCTGCAGGTGCTACCGCAGGAGATCGCCTCGCGCGCCCTCGCGGGGGACCGGGCGCCGTCGCCCGAGGACCTGATCGGACACGCGCCCCTCGCCCTGCCGGCCGGCCGGGAGGGCGCCCACGCCACCCTGCCCTCGGGGGGAGCCGGCCGGCTGCTCGTCCTTGCCGACGCCCGTGACGACCACTGGCGGGCCACCCTCGACGGCAAGCAGCTGCCGCGCGGCACGGCCTGGGGCTGGGCGCAGGCCTTCGTCCTGCCCCCGGACGGCGGCACGCTCGTCGTGTCCTACCGGCAGACCGTTCGGCACGCCTCGCTGATCGTGCAAGGGGTCCTGGTCGTCCTGGTGATCGTGCTGTCGGCGCCGGGTGCGCGCCGTCGCCGCGGCCTGGAGGACGACGTCGACGACGAGGACGGCCCGACGGGGCACGAGCACCGGACCCTGGCGGTCACGGCATGAGGCGCCCCCCTCTCGGCACCGTCGCCGTCGTCGCGCTGCTCGCGGCCGGCACCGCCTTCGGCGCCAACGTCCACCGCGAGGCCCCGAAGAGCACCAGCGCACGCCAGGTCGAGGTCGTCGGCGCGACCGCCGTCTGCCCCGACCTGCGCCAGGCCAAGGACCTGCTGGCCACCCGCGTCAGCGTCGGGGCCGGCCTGCTCCCCGAGGGCCGGGTCAGCGCCGGCGGCGCGATCTCGGCGCACCGCGTCACGGAGAAGGGAACGTCGGTCGCGATCCCGGTCACCAAGGCCGGTGAGGTCGCGGTCAACCTCGGGACGGGTACGACCAAGGACGGCCTGGCCGTCTCCGCGACCGGTGACCTGGCCGCAGGTCTCGAGGTCGAGCAGGTGACGCGCGGCGAGGGCGGCGTGAACCGCGGCCTCGCCGGACTGCGCTGCGAGGCGCCGAAGCCAGACGTCTGGTTCGAGGGCGGCTCGACGATGATCGGCAACGAGTCGACCCTCGTGCTGGCCAACGTCGACGACACCCCGACCACGATCAACGTCACCGTGTTCTCCTCGAAGAAGGCCTTCACACCGTCGGAGGCGCAGGGCCTCGTCGTGCGCCCGCACACCCGTCTCGAGGTCCCGCTGGACCAGTGGGTGCCGGACCAGGACCTGCTCGCGCTGCACATCCAGAGCACCCGCGGCCGCATCGCCGCGGGGCTGCGGCACTCGATCAAGACGGTCACCGCGACCGAGGGGGTCGACTGGGTGCCGCAGACGCAGCCGCCCGCGACGAGGGTCGTCGTACCCGGCTTCGCCGAGGGCCCCGGCCTGCGGGTCCTGTACGTGACCAACCCCGGCGTGGACGACACCACCGTCTCCGTTCAGGTCACCACGCAGGACGGCCAGTTCGTGCCCAACGGTGACGACGCCGTAGACGTCCCGGCCGGCACGACCGTGGCCGTCAGCCTCAGTGGCATCGCCTTCGACAAGCAGGCCGGCACCGCCCTCGCCGCCACCGTCACCTCGGCAGGGGCCCCCGTCATCGCCGGTGGTCTGGCGAAGGACTACACGAGTCCCAGCCCGGTGCGCGAGATCGCCTACACCGCAGGCGCTCTGCCCCTGTCGGGCCCGGCGCTCGTCACCGACGTCGTCATCAACCGTCCCACCGAGAGCACGCTGATCCTCACTGCGCCCGAGGGCGCGGCGGAGGTCACCGTCACACCTGTCCCGGTCCTCGGCCAGACCGGTGCCAAGCCGAAGGGCCCGGTGACGATCAAGATCCCCGCCGGGCGCACGGCGGTCCTCAAGCTCTCGACGTTCTTCAAGCCCGGTGCCGACGCGCAGCTCGCCGTCGAGGTGCGCCCGCGGGCCGGTTCCGGTCCCGTCTACGCGGCCCGCTACCTGCGCGAGCGCGGCGCCCACGGGCCTCTCACGACGCTGCTCGTGCTCGAGGGCCCGGCCCAGCTCGTCAGCCGCCCGGTCGTCGTCAGCGACCCCCAGGTCGGCACGCCCTGACCCGGCTCAGGGGTCTCAGCACGGCCGTCCCGCGGGGCGACCCTGGTGCTCAGGGCGGGTCGACGATGTCGGGGTCGAGCCCGAGGAGCTGGGCCACCTGGTCGACGACCACCTCGTGCACCAGGTCACCGAGGTCGCGCCGCCCGCTGGCGCGCGCCTCCAGCGGCCGCCGGTAGACGACCACCCGCGGTGCGACGCCGTTGCCGGCCGGCAGCAGCCGGCCGAGCGGCACCGGACCTCCCGCGGTCTCGTCCGCGACGACGCCCTCCTCCCAGCCGGAGTCCGGCGGTGGGACGTCCTCCACGGCGAACTCGACGCCCTCGAGCTGCTCGTGCCAGCGCTCCTCGAGGTCGGCGATGGCGTCGCGGACCAGGTCGTCGAAGCGCTCGGACCGGCTGCGGGCGGCGGGCACCCGGACGCTCGACGCGCCGACGAGGGCCTGCGGGAGCAGCAGCCGGCCGCGCAACCCGCGTCCGTGCCGCTCCCTCCGACGTGCCATGCGGCGAGCCTTCCACACGGGAGGGCGCGCGGGGGGCTAGCGTCTGCCGCGTGAGTCCGGTCCGGCGCTGCTCCCGCACGGGGTGCGGGCTGCCTGCTGTCGCGACCCTGACCTACGTGTACGCCGACAGCACCGCCGTCGTCGGCCCGCTGGCCACGCACGCGGAGCCGCACACCTACGACCTGTGCGAGGCGCACGGCGCCAGGCTCACGGCCCCCCGCGGGTGGGAGGTCGTCCGTCACGACCCGGACCCCGCCCAGACCCGGGTGCGCAGCGTGGACGACCTCGAGGCCCTCGCCGACGCGGTGCGCGAGGCGGCCCGGCCGTCGGCGCGCAGCGAGGTGACGCTCCCGGACGCCGGCCGCCGCGGCCACCTGCGGGC
>JAODNF010000183.1 GCA_025464915.1 Frankiales bacterium
AGCCCGCAGGCCTTCGACGGGCTCCGCATGTCGGGCCGCACGGTGCGTCGTCCGGACCTGACCCTCGCGACCGAGGACCACAACGTCCCGACCGACGCGCTCACCATCACGGACCCGGTCAGCCTTCGTCAGGTCGAGGCGCTCCGGGCCAACTGTGCGGAGTTCGGCATCCGCCTGCATCCGATGGGCGCCGCGGGGCAGGGCATCGTGCACGTCATCAGCCCGCAGCTCGGCGCGACGCAGCCAGGCATGACGATCGTCTGCGGAGACAGCCACACCAGCACGCACGGCGCGTTCGGAGCGCTCGCTCTCGGCATCGGCACGAGCGAGGTCGAGCACGTCCTCGCGACGCAGACGCTGCCGCTGCCGCGGCCGAGGACGATGGCGGTCACCGTCGAGGGCGACCTGCCTCCCGGCGCGACCGCCAAGGACCTGGTGCTCGCCCTGATCGCCCAGGTGGGCACCGGTGGCGGACAGGGGTACGTCGTCGAGTACCGCGGTGCGGCCATCCGCGCGCTCTCGATGGAAGGGCGCATGACCGTCTGCAACATGAGCATCGAGTGGGGTGCGCGGGCCGGGATGATCGCGCCCGACCAGACGACCTACGACTACCTCAAGGGCCGCGACCACGCGCCGGCCGACTGGGACGAGGCCGTCACCGCCTGGGACGCCCTGACGACCGACGACGACGCCGTCTTCGACGCGGAGGTCGTCCTGGACGCGACGGCGGTGACGCCCTTCGTCACGTGGGGCACGAACCCCGCGCAGGGCGTGGCCCTCGCCGACACCGTCCCGGACCCGCAGGACCTCCCGGCGGGCAACCTTCGGGACGCCGCCGAGCGCGCTCTGGACTACATGGGGCTCACGGCCGGCACGCCGATGCGCGAGATCGGTGTCGACACCGTCTTCCTCGGCAGCTGCACGAACGGCCGCATGGAGGACCTGCGGGCCGCAGCAGCGATCGTGAAGGGCCGCACCGTCGCCGATGGGATCCGCTTCATGGTGGTCCCGGGCTCGATGCTCGTGAAGCAGCAGGCCGAGGCGGAGGGGCTCGACAAAATCTTCACCGACGCCGGTGCCGAGTGGCGCAACGCCGGCTGCTCGATGTGCCTCGGGATGAACCCCGACACCCTCAAGCCGGGAGAGCGCAGCGCGTCCACCAGCAACCGCAACTTCGAGGGCCGTCAGGGCCGAGGAGGCCGCACTCACCTCGTCAGCCCGCAGGTGGCAGCTGCGACAGCGATCATCGGCCGCCTGGCCGCTCCGTCGGACCTGGAGGCCTAGTCATGGAGCCGTTCGTCAGCCACACCGGCACCGCCGTCCCGCTGCGCCGGAGCGACGTGGACACCGACCAGATCATCCCGAGCGACTGGCTCAAGCGGATCGAGCGCACCGGCTTCGGTCAGGGCCTGTTCAGCGAGTGGCGCGAGGACCCGGCCTTCGTCCTCAACGCGCCCGAGCGCGTCGGCGCCACGATCCTCGTGGCAGGCGAGAACTTCGGCACCGGCAGCTCTCGCGAGCACGCCGTCTGGGCCCTCACGGACTACGGCTTCAAGGCAGTCATCAGCCCGCGCTTCGCCGACATCTTCCGGGGCAACTCCTTGAAGGGCGGGCTGCTGCCCGTCCAGCTGCCGGTCGACGCCGTGGCGCAGCTGCAGGCCCTCGTCGAGGCGGATGCGACCATGCAGATCACCGTCGACCTCGAGGCCAGAGAGGTCCGTGCGCCGGGTCTCACAGCTCCTTTCGAACTCGACGACTTCACGCGCTGGCGGCTGATGGAAGGCCTCGACGACATCGGACTGACGCTGCGACACGGCGACGACATCACTTCTTTCGAGAAGTCGCGTCCCGGGTGGAAGCCGACCGCGTCTCGCGTCTGACGCGATGCCGGGACACGCGAGATCCCTTACGTGTCAGGGGGTTTCGCGTTCTGTACCTTCGGGCGCTTCGTCCAGCTGGCGCGCAGACGAGCCCCAGTTCCGCTGCGACACAAGCAATCTCACCTCGCGTGGTGGTCGACGTAGCCGCAGCCTGCCCTTACCTTCATCCGCGAAGGGGCAGAGCGCCTCGTCAGTCCACGGAGGTACATCGCTGTGAACAAGGCCGAGCTGATCGAGGCCATCGCCGACCGCTTGGGTGACAAGAGGGCGGCAACGGCTGCCGTCGAAGCAGTCATCGAGGCAGTCACGACCGCTGTCGCCACGGGCGAGAAGGTCGCGATCGCGGGCTTCGGCGTCTTCGAGAAGGTCGACCGGGCGGCGCGCATCGCGCGCAACCCGGCCACGGGTGCCCAGGTCAAGCTCAAGGCGACCTCGGTTCCGAAGTTCCGTCCGGGCCAGGGTTTCAAGGACGTCGTCTCCGGCGCCAAGAAGCTGGCCGCTCCTGCCACGACCGTTGCCAGAAAGGCTGCTCCTGTGACGAAGAAGGCTGCTCCCGCGAAGAAGGCCGCTGCCAAGAAGGCCCCCGCCAAGAAGGCGGCTCCGGCCAAGAAGGCTGCACCGGCGAAGAAGGCGCCCGCCAAGAAGGCTCCGGCCAAGAAGGCCGCGCCCGCGAAGAAGGCTCCTGCGAAGAAGGCCCCGGCCAAGAAGGCCGCGCCCGCGAAGAAGGCTCCTGCGAAGAAGGCGCCCGCCAAGAAGGCTCCGGCCAAGAAGGCCGCGCCCGCGAAGAAGGCTCCTGCGAAGAAGGCGCCCGCCAAGAAGGCCCCGGCCAAGAAGGCCGCTGCCAAGAAGAAGTAGCACCGAACGTCGCGAAGGCCCCGGCTCCGGCCGGGGGCCTTCGTCGTTCCCGGGGTCAGCTGAGGGGCAGGTCCACGCGGACCGGCTCGGTCGAGACCACCTGGACCCGCTGCCCGGGGCGCACGAAGCGGAAGGCGCTGCCCTGCAAGGCCTCAGGGGGCAGCACGATGACGGTCCCGTCGTCCAGGTACGCCGATCCTCCCGAGCCGCCCGACGCGTCCCACGCGCGGATCGTCGCCTGCGTCACCAGATCTCCTGCAGGACGCGCAGCGTGTGCGGTCCCACCCCGAGCTCGACCGCGTGCTCGAGGTCGTCGGGGGTGTCGACGTCACGCCGCACCGACTCGGGAGCGACGAGCTCCACAGCACCCGACGACAGGTGCCGGGAGCGGGAGGCGGGACCGTAGGCCGGAGACAGAGCAACCCCGGGGCCGGCGGCCAGCAGGGTCGTACCCGTCCCTGCGAGGTCAGCCACGAAACCCCTGCCCTCCAGGGGAACCCGGCCCAGCACGGCAGCGAGGTCCGGTGCCAGGAGGGCGGGCAGGTCTGCTGAGACAGTGGCCACCGCCAGGTCGTCGGACCCTTCGCGCAGCAGCTCGACGCCGTGCTCGAGCGCGGGGTTCAGACCTGCGTCCGGGTCGTCGGGGACGACCCGCGCCCCCAGGCCCGCCAGCACCTCGGCCGCCGTCACGTCGTCGGTGACGACCAGCACCGACCCGACCAGCAGGGCCGCCGTGACCACGTCGGCAGCGAACGCGAGCGCGAGCTGCCGGCGGTGCGCGTCGCCGTAGGCCGCGAGGCGCGACTTGGCGATGTCGAGCCGTTTCACCGGAACGACGACTCCCCATGACACGCTCACGGGCGAGAGTCTGGCAGGCTCACCACTGGGCAGGCGGCAGATGAGGAGGCGCGCACCGTGCGGTTGGGTCGGATCGGCTTCTGGTACCGGCTCGCGGTCGTGATCCTGAAGCCGCTCATGCTGGTGCTGACGAAGCGGCGCTGGTCCGGCTTCGAGAACGTGCCGGCCGACGGCGGCGTCATCGTCGCGGCCAATCACATCTCGTACGTCGACCCGATCGCCCTGGGCGACGCGATCCTCTTCAGCACCAAGCGCCTGCCGCGCTACCTGGCGAAGGCCAGCCTGTTCAAGGGCAACGGCATCGTCGGCAGGACCATGCGCGGCGCAGGCCAGATCCCGGTGCACCGCAACACCACGGACGCGTCCGCCGCCCTCAAGGACGCGGTCGAGGCGCTGCACCGCGGCGAGCTCATCACCATCTACCCGGAGGGCACCGTCAGCCGCGACCCGGACAAGTGGCCGATGGCTGCGCGCACGGGTGTCGCCCGGCTGGCCCTGCTCAGCGGTGCCCCGGTCGTCCCCGTGGCGCAGTGGGGCGCGCAGGAGATCCATGACTCGTACCGCACCAAGGGGCTGCACCTGCTGCCGCGGCACACGATCACGATCCAGGTCGGTCCGGCCGTCGACCTCTCGCCGTTCGTGGGAAAGGAGCTCACCAGCGAGGTCCTGCACGCGGCGACCGACCGCATCATGGACGCGATCCGC
>JAODNF010000195.1 GCA_025464915.1 Frankiales bacterium
CGTGCTGTGGCTCCCCCTGGTGCGCAAGGCCTTCCTGCCCGTTGTCGCCGCCGTCGCCCTGCTCGCCTCGCTGGCTGCCCCGGCCCTCGCGGCCGTCTCGACCGCCTCGGTGGCGCACTCGGGCGCCATCCCCTCCGCGTCGCCCTCGAGCGGGTTCCGCATGGGCGGGCCGGGTGGCGGTGGCTTCCGGGGCGGCGGCATGGGCAACCTGCTCGACGCGTCCACTCCCAGCGCGGCTCTCGTCGCCGCCCTGCGGGCTGACGCCTCTGCCTACACCTGGGTCGCCGCCGCCATCGGCTCCAACTCGGCGGCCGGCCCTCAGCTCGCCTCCGGCGAGCCCGTCATGGCGATCGGCGGCTTCAACGGCTCCGACCCGACCCCTACGCTCGCCGAGTTCCAGCAGCTCGTCGCCGCGAAGAAGGTCCACTACTTCCTCGCCACCAGCTCAGGTGGCTTCGGCCCGGGTCAGGCCTCCGGCGGCACCTCGGCCGCCATCACCGCCTGGGTCGAGGCGACCTTCACCGCCCAGACCATCGGCGGCACCACCGTCTACGACCTCACCACCTGAACCTGCTCCGGGTGCTCACCGACCGCCGTCCCGGTCGAGCGTGATCCGGCCGGTGTCGCGTGAAGAACCGAAGCCCGTTCTGCGCTGCCGTCGCCTTTCGCACACTGCTGAGGCTGGAGGGTCGGCCCGTGGGTAGGACGGCCCCGTGGAGCGGACGGACGACGGGCACTGGGTCGTCATCAACGGCAGGAAGTGGCGGGCCACCGACCCCGACATCCCCGAGGACGTCGCCGCCGAGCTCCGTCAGGAGCTCATGTCGGCGCGGCGTGCGGTCAAGGCGGCCACGAGCGACGCGGAGACGCGCGCTGCTCGGGACCGCGTGCAGGCTGCCAAGGTGGCCCTCGGCGAGCGCGGGACCCCGTGGTGGGAGCAGACCGCCGAGGAGCGGCGGGCGAGGTGGAGTCAGACGCCGACGGCGCTGAAGCCGCCGTCGACGTAGACGATCTGGCCCGTGGTCGCCGGGAAGAGGTCGCTGAAGAGGGCGACCACGGCCTTGGCCACGGGCTCGGCGTCCGTCACGTCCCAGCCGAGGGGGGCTCGGGTGCCCCAGGCGTCCTCGAACTGCGCGAAGCCGGGGATGGCCTTGGCAGCCATGGTCTTGAGCGGGCCGGCCGAGACCAGGTTGGAGCGGACGCCGTGGGCGCCGAGGTCGCGGGCGAGGTAGCGGTTGGCGGACTCGAGGCCCGCCTTGGCAACGCCCATCCAGTCGTACGCGGGCCAGGCGACGCGGGCATCGAAGTCGAGGCCGACGTAGGAGGCGCCGCGGGGCATGAGGGACAGCGAAGCGCGGGCGAGCGCGGCGTAGCTCCACGTGGAGATCTGGACGGCGGTGGCGACCGACTGCCATGGAGTGTCGAGGACACCCTGGCCGAGGCAGTCCGCGGGGGCGAAGCCGATGGCGTGCAGGACTCCGTCGAGGCCGTCGACGTGCTCCCGGACGCGCTTCGGCAGCTGCTCGAGGTCCTCCTCGTTGGTGACGTCGAGCTCGATGACCGGCGCCGGGTTGGGGAGGCGCTTCGCGATCCGGTTCGTGAGCGACAGCGATCGCCCGAAGCCGGTCAGGACGACCTCGGCGCCCTGCTCCTGCGCGAAGCGCGCGACGGAGAACGCGATGGACTTGTCGGTGAGCACGCCGGTGATGAGCAGGCGCTTGCCTTCGAGCAACATGTGGGTCAGTCCTCCATCAGGTGCTGGGCGAGCGCGTCCTGCGTCTCGCGGCCAGCGGTCCAGAACACGCCGCCGTCAGGCAGCTCGAGCAGGTCGGCGTCGAGGTCTCGCGCCAGGGATCGGCCGAGGTCGGCCGGGTGCAGTGCGTCGCCCCGCTGGGTGATGACCAGGCACGGCACGGCGATGCGCCCCAGCAGTCCGCGGTCGGCCAGCGGCCGGTCCTCGATGCGCGGGGCAGGAGCCGGCTTGGTGATGACCTGCTGGGCGCGGCGCAGGACGAGGGTGTCGACGCCGCGGCGCTCGCGCACGGCAGGCGGCAGCTCCTCGAGCAGCACGTCCGCCACGGCCCGCGCGTCGCCGGCGTTGATGGCGGCGCCGAGTCGGTGGAGCCGCTCGGTCGCGCCGTCACGGCGGGTGTCGTCGATCGCGGCGGGCAGCACGAAGGCCAGCTTGGTGAAGCGGGCGGCGTCGCGGGTCAGCGCGCGGAGCAGCGCCCCGGCGCCGAGGGACAGCCCGACGGCCTGGGTCGCGCCGACGGCATCCGCGACGGACAGCAGGTCGTCGGCGAGCGAGTCGTAGTCCCAGCCCTCGGGCTGCAGGTCGCTGTCACCGTGACCGCGGAAGTCAAGGAGCACGCGGCTGCCGGCGACGCGGGTCGCCAGCGGCCGCGTCTCCGCGATGGAGCCCCCGAGGCCGTGGGCGAAGACGGTCACGGGACCGCCCTCACCGAGGATGACGAAGCTGACCCCGCCGATGACGCCGGAGCGGGTCGCCGTGAGCATCAGTGCCCCATGCCAAGGCCGCCGTCGACGGGGATGACAGCCCCGTTGACGTAGGCCGCCGCGTCCGAGGCGAGGAAGGCGAGCACGGCAGCGACCTCGTCGGCCGTCGCCATCCGGCCGGCCGGGATCGACTTCACGATCTCCTCACGCCGAGCCTCGGGAAGTGCAGCCGTCATGTCGGTCTCGATGAAGCCCGGAGCAACGACGTTCGCCGTGATGTTGCGGGAGCCGAGCTCGCGAGCCAGCGACCGGCTGAAGCCGACGAGACCGGCCTTGGAGGCGGCGTACGAGGCCTGACCCGCAGACCCCGACAGGCCTACGACGGACGACACGAAGACGAGCCGTCCCCAGCGGGCGCGCAGCATCGACTTCGAGGCCCGCTTCGACAAGCGGTACGCCGACGTGAGGTTGGTGTCGAGCACCGAGGTGAACGACTCCTCCGTCATCCGCAGCAGCAGCTGGTCGTCGGTGATGCCGGCGTTGCAGACGAGCACCTCGACCGGGCCGAGCGCCTCTTCGACGGTCGTGAACGCGTGGTCCACGTCCTCCGTCGAGGTGACGTCGCACTTCACGGTGAGCAGGCCGTCGACCTCACCCGAGCGGGAGGTCACGGCGACGCGGTGCCCCTGGGCAGCGAGAGAGCGAGCCGTGGCGAGTCCGATGCCGCGGTTGCCGCCGGTGACGAGGACGGTGCGGGGGGAGGTCACTACTGCGGTCCGTTCGGTCGCTTGCCCCGGCGCTGCGGGAGCGCAGCGAGGGCGTCCAGGAGCTTCTGGCGGGTCTGGGCGGGCGAGATGATCTCGTCGACCGCACCGCACTCGACGGCGCGCGTGAGACCACCGGTGGTCGCCTCGTGCTCGGCCGCGAGGCGCGTCACGAGCGCCGCCCGCTCAGCGGGGTCACGGACCGCCGCGAGCTCGCGCCGGTTGAGCACCTCGACGGCGGCCGTCGCGCCCATGACGTCGACCTGAGCGGTCGGCCAGGCAAAGACCCGGTCGGCGCCGAGGCCCTTGGAGCCCATGGCGATGAAGGCACCGCCGAACGCCTTGCGCGTGATGACCGTGAGGCGCGGGACGCGGGCACCGGCGTAGGCGTGGAGGAGCTTTGCTCCGCGACGGAGGACGCCCTCGTCCTCCTGACCGACGCCGGGCAGGTAGCCCGGGACGTCGACGAGGAAGACCAGCGGGAGACCCATGGAGTCGCACCAGGTGACGAAGCGCCCGGTCTTGTCACCGGTCACGGCATCGAGGCAGCCGGCCATCCGCTGCGGGTCGTTCGCGACGACGCCGACGGTGCGTCCGCCGAGGCGACCGACCATCGTCACCGCGCTGGTCGCCCAGTCGCGGTGCAGCTCCTGGTAGGAGCCGGGGTCGAGGACCGCGCGGATCACCGGGCGCACGTCATAGCTTTGGCGCGGGTCGGCCGGCACCAGGTTCCCCGGGTCCGTGAGCACGACGTCGTTGCAGGGGAGGTCCTGCTTGCCGAGGAGCAGCGCGAGCCGGCGGGCGCTGTAGAGGGCCTCGTCGTCGGTGGGGGCCACGATGTGCGCGACGCCGCTGGTGGTGCCATGAGTCTCGGGCCCACCGAGCCGCTCCATGTCGACGTTCTCACCGGTGACGCGCCGGACGACGTCCGGGCCGGTGACGAAGACGCGACCCGACGGGCCCATGACGACGACGTCGGAGAGTGCCGGGCCGTAGGCGCCGCCACCGGCGGCCGGGCCGAGGATCACCGAGAGCTGCGGGATGCGGCCGGAGGCCCGCACCTGTGCGGCGAAGATGCGGCCGACGCCGTCGAGCGACGCCACGCCCTCACGAAGACGGGCCCCGCCGGAGTGCCAGATGCCGATGCAGGGGGTCTCGCGCATGTTGGCGATGTCGGTCGCGTCGCTGATCGCGCCGCAGCCCTCGACGCCGAGCGCCCCACCCTGGACGGTCGGGTCGGTCGCGAAGGCGACGCACTCGACGCCGCTGATCTCGCCCATGCCCACCGCGACCCCGTCGACGGCGATGGCGAGGTCCCAGTCGTCGAAGACCGCGTCGAGACGGGCGCGGACGACGCCCGGCAGGACGCCCTTGTCCAGCGCAGCACTGGCCTTGCGGCCGGTCTCGAGCGGTTGCTCGAAGGGCTTCGCGGTCATCGCGTGAACACCAGCGAGACGTCGTGACCGCCGAAGCCGAACGAGGTGGAAAGGGCCGCGTCGTGGACGACCTCGCGCGGCACGACGCGGACGGCGTCGACGTCGGCCTCGTCGTCCTGGTCGTCGAGGTTGCGGACCGGCGGGACCAGCGCGTCGCGCAGGGCAACCACGGTGGCGATGGCCTCGACCGCGCCGGCGGCACCGAGCAGGTGGCCGGTGCAGGACTTCGTGGCTGTCACCGCGGGGCGGTGCGTACCGAGAGCCAGGCCGAGCGCCCGAGCCTCCGCGACGTCACCGAGCGGTGTCGAGGTCGCATGGGCGTTGACGTGACCGATGTCGGTCGCCGCCACCCCGGCATCGCGCAGCGCAGCGACGACCGAGCGGGCGGCACCGTCGCCGGACGGGTCCGGAGCGGTGACGTGATGGGCGTCGGCCGCGAGGCCGGCACCACCGAGGTAGGCGTGGATCCGCGCACCTCGAGCGAGGGCGAACTCCTCGCGCTCGAGCACCAGGACACCAGCTCCCTCACCGAGGACGAAGCCGTCGCGACCCTTGTCGTAGGGCCGCGACGCGGCCTCGGGGGCGTCGTGCCGGGTCGACAGCGCGCGCATCTGCGCGAAACCGGCCATCGGCAGCGGGTGCACGCAGGCATCGGAACCGCCGGCAACGACGACATCGACGGCACCGGAGCGGAGCAGCGTCAGGGCCTGGGCGATGGCCTCGGCGCCAGAGGCGCAGGCCGAGACCGGCGTGTGCACGCCGGCGCGAGCCTTGAGCTCGAGACCGACCGTGGCGGCCGGCCCGTTGGGCATGAGCATCGGCACCAGGTGAGGAGAGACGGCCCGCGGGCCCTTGGCCCGCAGCACGTCGTACTGGCTGAGCAGGGTGAGCGCGCCGCCGATGCCGGAGCCGATGACCACCGCGAGCCGGGTCGGCTCGACCTCAGGAGCACCCGCGTCCGACCACGCCTCGCGCGCCGCGATGAGCGCGAGCTGCTGGACGCGGTCCAGCGTGCGGGCCTCGACGCGCTCGAGACGGCCTTCCGTCTCGACGGTCGCTGCCAGCCGGGCCGGGAGCGCGTCCCACTGCTCGCCCTCGAGCAGCCGTACTCCGGAGCGCCCGGTGAGCAGGCCCTCCGTGAGGGCGGCGACGTCGGGGCCGAGCGGGGTGAGCGCCCCGAGCCCGGTGACAGCGACCTTGGTCATCAGGCAGGG
>JAODNF010000221.1 GCA_025464915.1 Frankiales bacterium
GAGCCGGGCTGGTCGCTGAACGGCTTCGGCATGAAGGTCGCGTAGACGCCCTGCGTGAGCGCGACCTCCTTGATGACGTGCCGCGTCGTGAGGATGTTGTCGGCGGTCGAGAGCGCGTCGGCATACCGGAGGTCGATCTCCTGCTGGCCCGGGGCCACTTCGTGGTGGCTGAACTCGACGGAGATGCCCAGGCGCTCGAGCATCGTGATCGTCGTGCGCCGGAAGTCGTGGCTGACGTCGTGCGGCGTGAGGTCGAAGTACCCGCCCTGATCGACCGGCACCGGCGGCTGCTCGGCGGACTTGAGCAGGAAGAACTCGATCTCGGGGTGCGTGTAGAAGGTGAAGCCGGCGTCCTTGGCCTTGCCCAGCGCCCGGCGCAGGACGTGCCGGGGGTCGGCCCAGCTCGGCTGGCCGTCCGGCATGAGGATGTCGCAGAACATCCGGGCGGTCCCGGGGTTCTCCCCGCGCCACGGCAGCACCTGGAAGGTGGCCGGGTCGGGCTTGGCGAGCATGTCGCTCTCCTGCACGCGGGCGAAGCCCTCGATCGCGCTGCCGTCGAACCCGATGCCCTCGGCGAAGGCCCCCTCGAGCTCGGCCGGGGCGATGGCGACCGACTTGAGGGTGCCCAGCACGTCGGTGAACCACAGCCGCACGAACCGGATGTCCCGCTCCTCGAGCGTGCGGAGCACGAACTCCTGCTGCTTCTCCATACGCCCATCCTGGCAGGTCGTGGCGCGACCCCCCGACCGTCGGCCCGGCGCGCTGCAGCGTCGTTGCCGCCGGGAGACACATGTGACCGGTTGTCGACAGGGTCGTGACGCGGAGTGCTTGCGGAAGGCATGATGAGCGCATGGCTTCCCGAGTGGGGATCGACCTCGCGTCGGTCTCGGACGTGCGTGAGGCGGTGGCCGCCCACGGCGACCGCTACCTGCGCCGCGTCTACACACCGCAGGAGCTCGTGGACTGCGGCGGCGACCCAGCCCGCCTGGCGGGGCGCTTCGCGGCCAAGGAGGCCGCCATCAAGGTGCTCCGACCCCGCCGGGACACCGCCCTGCCGTGGAGCGACATCGAGGTACTACGCCATTCGGACGGGTGGACAGAGCTCCGTTTGGGCGGTTCAGCCGCCTTGCGTGCGGAGCATGAGGGACTCGCGGCGTTCTCGGTGAGCTTGAGCCACGAGGGGGACACCGCCTGTGCGGTGGTCATGGCTGAAGGAAAGGGCTCAACAGGCCGATGAGTGTTGTTATGACCGACAAGATCCTCGCCGTGCTGGCTGAGCACGGCCGCCTGCCTGTCTCGCCCGACTCGCTCGGGGACGGCGACGACCTCTACGCAGCCGGGATGACGTCCCACGCCAGCATCAGCGTGATGCTCGGCCTCGAGGACGCCTTCGACGTGGAGTTTCCGGACCGGATGCTCACCCGCGAGGTCTTCTCGAGCATCGCGAGCATCCGGGCAGCGCTGGACGAGCTCGCCGAAGCGGCCTGACCGTGAGCGACTTCCTCGCGGGGGTGAAGGCCGCCGCGGCGGTCGCCGCTGAGCACGTCGACGACGTCGACAGGGCGGCCCGCTTCCCCGTCGAGGCGATCGAGGCGCTGAAGGACGCGAAGGCGCTCTCCGCGCTGGCCGACGGCGTCCCGTTCGCCGACGTCGCGCAGGCGTGCCTGGTGCTGGGCCGCTCGTGCTCGGCCGCCGGCATGGTCTTCGCGATGCACCAGATCGAGGTCGCCTGCCTGCTGTCCACCGAGGACTGGCCCTGGGCCAAGGGCTACCTCGCCGACCTGTCGCGCGAGCAGCGGCTGATCGGCTCGGTCACCTCCGAGATCGGCACCGGCGGTGACATGGGCCGCTCGGTCTCGGCCGTGGAGCCGCAGGACGAGGGCACCTGCACGCTGGTCAAGCAGGCCCCCACGGTCTCCTACGGCGAGTACGCCGACGACTTCCTGACCACGACCCGGCGCGGCCCCGACGCGGAGCCCGGTGACCAGGTCGCCGTGATGCACCTGCGCGACCAGACCACGATGGAGAAGAAGGGCACCTGGGACCCGCTGGGGATGCGCGGCACCTGCTCCCCCGGTTTCGTCGTCACCGCGTCGTTCGCGCCCGAGCAGGTCCACCCGACGCCCTACGTCACGCTCGGCGCCGAGACCATGGTCCCGGTCAGCCACCTGCTGTGGGGCCACCTCTGGGTCGGCATCGCGATCGAGTCCTTCGAGCGGGCCAAGAAGTCGGTCAAGACAGCCGGTCCCGGCGGTGTGAAGGCCCAGAAGCTCTCCGAGCTGCACGGCAGGCTGTCCGCCACCCGCGCCCAGCTCGCCGAGGGCCTGAACCGCTGGCAGCGCGAGTACGCCGAGCCCGGCCGCCCCGCCCTGCAGACGATGGGCGCGACGCTGCGCCACAACGTCCTCAAGACCTCGATCTCGACGTCGATCTCCCAGATCACCCAGGGCGCCCTCGAGATCACCGGCATCGCCGGCTTCCGCAACGACTCACCGCTGGCCATCGGCCGGCTGCTGCGAGACTCCCTCTCGGCCTCGCTGATGGTGAGCAACGACCGGCTGCACGAGACCAACGCCAACCTGCTGATGGTCGTCAAGGAGAGCTGACACGTGGCTGCGTCGGCGCTCGACGTCCCCCAGGCAACAGGTTCGCAGGGCGAGTTCCGCGAGAAGCTGGTCGCGGAGGGTCTGCTCCTGCCCTCGTCCGTCCCCGGCGTCACCGGGCAGGGCCCGGCGTTCGTGGCCCTGCGCCACCGCCTCGACCGCGCGATCGACCGGCTCCTCGCCAACGAGGGCGCGGTCGCCATGGAGTTCCCGCCGATCGAGCCGCGGCACGACATGGAGTCGGTCGGCTACCTGACGTCGTTCCCGCAGCTCGCCGGTTCGGTCTTCGCCTTCCACGGCGAGGAGGCCGAGGCCCTCCAACTCGGAGAGAAGGCGCACGCGCACCAGGACTGGTCGGGGCACCTGCAGGCCGCCGGGCTCGTGATGGTCCCGGCGGCCTGCCACCCGGTCTACCCGGCGCTCGCCCACGTCGGCGTCCCTGCCGGCGGCGTCACGGTCGACACCGGACCGGCCTGGGTCTTCCGGCACGAGCCGTCCGACGACCCGTCCCGCCTGGTCGCGTTCCACATGCGCGAGCTGGTCCGCGCCGGCTCTCCCGACACCGTCGGCGCCTGGCGCGACGACTGGCGCGACCGCGCCCTGGAGTTCCTGCAGTCCCTCGGGCTGCCGGCGGCCTTCGACGAGGCGAACGACCCTTTCTTCGGCCGCTCCGGCAAGGTGCTCGCGCGCAGCCAGCGCGCCCAGAAGCTGAAGTTCGAGATCCTCGTCCCCGTCGGCGGCGACAACCCGACGGCCGTCGCGTCCTTCAACGCGCACAGCGACCACTTCGCCTCGGTCTTCAGCCTCGGTGCCGACGTGCATACCGCGTGCCTCGGGTTCGGCATCGAGCGCTGCGTGCTGGCCCTGCTCTTCACCCACGGCCTGTCGTTCGACGACTGGCCCGCCGACGTCAGGGCAGCCCTGTCGTGACCCGGGTCGTCCGCCGATCTTCCGCAGTGTGTGCCGGACACGCGGTCGCGCCGCCCGGGACGAGGAAGATCGCCGCGAGGTCCGGTGCGATCTTCCGCGGGTGGTGCCCGACACGCGACGACACGGCCCGAGACGGGGAAGATCGCGGGAGAGTACGGGCGTGAGCACTCTGCTGGGGCTGGACCCGGCGACGTACGAGGCGCACCGCGTCCACCACGCCGACTTCGGGTACCCGGAGACGAACTGCTGGACCGACGTCATCATCGAGCTGCTGCACGCCCACGGCCGCGAGCCGCTGGCCGGGCTGGGCTGCACGCTCGCGCTGGACCACGAGGGCGACCAGTTCACCTTCTTCAAGCCGCGCCCGGACGAGCTCGAGACGCTCTTCGGCGTCGACGTCCACGAGCTGCAGCCCTACCGGTCGATCCGCTCGCACATCACGTCCCAGCTCGCCCAGGGGCGCACCCTCATCGTCGAGGTCGACGCCTGGTGGCTCCCGGACACGGCCGGCACGTCGTACCGGAGCGACCACGTCAAGACCGCCATCGCGGTCGACACCCTCGACGACGACAAGCTCGTCTACTTCCACAACGCCGGCCTGCACGTGCTGCGCGGCGAGGACCTCGAGCGGGTGCTCGTCCCCGACGTCCTGCCGGGCTACGTCGAGGTGGTCCGCTTCGACGGGGAGCGCCCTTCCGACGCCGAGCTCCCCGTCCTCGCCCGCGAGCTGCTGCGAGACAACCTGCTGCGCCGTCCCGCGGTGTCGCCGTTCGTGGCGTTCGGCGAGCAGCTCGGCCGCGAGCTCGACCACGTCCTCGGCCTGTCGCCCGAGAAGGTGCACGTCTTCGCCTTCGCCACCACCCGGATGGCCGGCGCCGCGATGGCCCTCGCCGCCGCTCACGTCCGCTGGGTCCTCGGTGAGGCGGGTACGGAGGCAGCCGACGCCTTCGACGCCGTGTCGTCGACGACCCGCACCCTCACGATGCGCCTGATGCGCCGCAAGCCGTTCGACCCGACCGAGCTCGTCGGCACCCTCAACGCCCACTGGACCCGCGGCCACGAGCTCCTCGAAGCCCTCGTCTAGTTCCTTGCGTCCTTTTTCCTGAGCGTGGCTGACGCGCCAGTTGTGAGGACGTTAGGAAAGGATGAGGGCGTGCTGGGGCCCTGGGAGCTGGTCGCCGACGACGGCAGCGTGACGCCGGTCGTCGTCCCGGGCACGGTCACGCAGGCGTTCACGGTGGACCTCGACGAGCGCACCTGGGTGTTCCGGGCCCTGGTGCACGAGGTCCCCGAAGACGCCGAGCTGGCGATCGACGGCGTGGCCACGTCGTACGACGTCGCAATCGACGGCACGGTCGTCCTGTCCTGCCGGTCGATGTTCGCCAGGCACCGGATCCCGGTCACGGTTCGGGTGGGGTCGGTCGTGGAGATCCGCTGCCTGCCGCTCGCGACGGCCCTGCCCGCCGAGAAGCCGGCCCGCGCGCGGTGGCGGACGCGGATCGTCGACGACGGCAACCTGCGGCTCATCCGCACGACGCTGCTGGGGCGCTGCCCCGGCATCGCGCCGGGGCCGCCCGTCGTCGGTCCGTGGCGTCCGGTGACCCTCCGGAGCCGCAGCGAGCCGTTGGGACTGCAGACCCGGATGGACGGTACGACGGGGGTGCTGACCTCGACGTCCACCGCGACCCTCACGTGCGCCGGAGTCACGGGCGTCGGCGAGCTGCGCCTCCCGGACGTCGAGCGCTGGTGGCCCCACACCCACGGCGACCCGGTCCTGCACGACGTCACCGTCGACGGGCGGGCGGTGGCGAGGGTCGGCTTCCGCGACCTTCGCAACGCCGACCCGTCGTCGCTCGACCTGGTCGTCAACGGTGTCCCCGTCTGGGCCCGCGGCGCGGTCTGGACGCCGCCCGGCCTGATGACCTGCATCCCCGAGGATCCCCGCGCGACGGTGCAGCTGG
>JAODNF010000239.1 GCA_025464915.1 Frankiales bacterium
TACGAGGAGGCCTTCTCCGGTCGGGTCGTCGGCGCCCGCGAGGCCCTCGAGAAGCTGTGGGACACCTACCGGTTGCCCGACCTGCAGGCCGCCGTCGAGCTCTACGTCGCGGCCCGCACCGACCCCGAGCTCGCCGCCGCTCTGGCGCGCATCGAGCCGGCGCACCGCGCCAACCTGCACAGGATCGCGGTGTCGGTCCTCGACCCGTCCCTCGTCGCCCTTCCGGGCTTCGCCGAGTTCGTCGAGCTCGCCCTGGCAGCCGTGCAGGGCGCGGCCATGTCGGCGGCCGTCGTCGACACCTCGCACGACACCGTGCTCGGGGCGCTCGAGCAGGTGGTGAACCTGCTCGACCCAAGATAGTGACAGGTTGCTTTTTATCTGCCACTGTGGAGTCATGTCCCTCGCCGACAAGATCCTCTTCATCGCGATCCCGGGCTTCATCGCCCTGATGCTGCTGGAGATCGCGGTCACCCGCGCCGGTCAGAAGCAGGAGTCGCGGATGCTCGGCTACCTCGCGCCCGACTCGCGGACGTCGCTGACCATGGGCACGGTCTCGCTGGTCTTCAACGGCGGGTGGCGACTGGTCGAGGTCCTGATCCTCGGCGCCGCCGCCTCCGTCGTGCCGTGGTCGCTCGGACACGGCTGGGTCTGCTGGCTCGTCGCGATCGTCTTCCTCGACCTCTGCTACTACTGGGACCACCGGGCCGGTCACCAGGTCCGCATGCTCTGGGCCTCGCACGTCGTGCACCACAGCAGCGAGCGCTACAACCTCTCGACGGCGCTGCGCCAGACCTGGACCGGCGAGTACACCGTGCTGTTCTTCCTCCCCGTCGCCCTCGTGGGCGTGCCCGTCGAGATCGTCCTGGCGAGCTGGTCGATCAACCTGCTCTACCAGTTCTGGATCCACACCGAGGCGATCGACAGGCTGTGGGCGCCGATCGAGTACGTCTTCAACACCCCGTCGCACCACCGGGTCCACCACGGGTCGCAGTCGCAGTACCTCGACCGCAACTACGGCGGCATGCTCATCGTGTGGGACCGGCTGTTCCGGTCGTTCGAGCCCGAGGGCGAGCAGGTCCGCTACGGCCTCACCAAGAACATCGGCACTTACAACCCACTGCGTGTGGCGACGCACGAGTACGTCGCGATCTGGCGCGACCTGCGTACGGCGACGAGCTGGCGCGACCGGGCGCGCTTCCTGCTCCGCGGCCCCGGCTGGTCCCCCACGACGGTGACCCCGGAGCAGGAGCTCGTCGCCGCCTGATCCCCTGACCCCCGACGTCGGGGAGTCCGCTTCCCGGCCGTCGCTGAGGCTTGCGTTGCCGGGAAGTCGCGCCACTGCCTCGGTATCCCGAGCGCCATCTGCCCTGAGGCGGATCTCACTGGGAGACGAGCGCCGTGCCTGCTGGTGCTGCTGGCTAGGGGCGCGGCAGGCCGAGGACGTAGGCGGCCTGGCCGAGGTGCTGCAGCTCGTCGCTGAGCACCGACACCAGCCGCACGCCGAGGGTCACGGGCGGGTCCCACCGGTCGTCGACGACCCGGTCGAGGTCCGGCTTGTTCGCCAGCGCCTTCACGGTCTGGGCGTGCACCTGCTCGTGGTAGCCGCGCAGCAGGTCCGCCGGCGGGCGGACCTTCAGGACGTCGTCGAGCGACATCCCGTAGCCGTGAGCCTCCTTGGGGAACGGCAGGGCGAACCGATCGGCCCAGCCCTGGAACCAGCCCTGCTCGAGGCCGCACCCGTCGGCGATGTGGTCGTCCTCGACGCGAGCCAGGTGCCAGAGGACCCAGGCGGGCGGGTTCGCCCCCTCAGGAGCCCACGTGAGATCGGCGCCGTCCGTCGCCACCTCGCCGAAGCTCTCGTGAACGCGGCCGAAGCCGTCGGACAGCACTTCCCACGCATCCATGTCACTCCCCCTACCCTGCAGCGAAGATCACCAAGGAGGAATCGTGCTGCGGATCGGTGTGCTTGGTGCTGCCAGGATCGCACCTCCAGCCATCGTGCGGCCAGCGCGCGAGGTCGACGAGGCGGTGGTGACGGTCGTCGCGGCGCGCGACCCCGAACGGGCAAGGGCCTTCGCGGACAAGCACCGGATCGAGCGCACTCTCCCGTCGTACCAGGCTCTTCTGGACGATCCCGACATCGAGGCGGTCTACAACCCGCTGCCGAACGGCCTGCACGCGGAGTGGACGCTGAAGGCGCTCGCGGCCGGCAAGCACGTGCTCTGCGAGAAGCCGTTCACGTCGAACGCCGCTGAAGCGCGGCAGGTCGCCGACGCGGCCGCCGCCTCAGGGCTGGTCGTCATGGAGGCGTTCCACTACCGCTACCACCCGCTCTCCGCCCGGATGGTCGACGCGGTCGGGCAGCTCGGTGAGATCCGGTCCGTCAGTGCTGCCCTGTGCTTCCCGCTGCCGAAGTTCTCCGACATCCGCTACGACTACGCGCTCGGTGGCGGCGCGATGATGGACGCCGGTGTCTACCCGCTGACCTGCCTGCGACTGCTGGGCCCGTCGGAACCGACGGTGGTCCGGGCGGTCGCGAAGAACCGAACGCCGCAGATCGACCGGGCCATGTCGGTCGACTTCTCCTTCGAGGGCGGCGCAACCGGGCACCTCGAGGCGTCGATGTGGTCGTCGAAGCTGCTGAAGATCGCCGCAGAGGTCGTGGGTGAGCGCGGCCGCATGAAGGTCTTCAACTTCGTCGCGCCGCACCTGCGCAACAGGCTGACGCTGACCGTCGACGGGAAGACCACGAAGGGTCGCGTCGCCGGTGAGGCGACCTACACGCACCAGTTGCGTGCGTTCTGCGGCGCCGTGCTCCGCGGCGAGTCCTTCCCGACCACGCCGGAGGACGCGGTCAGGACGATGACGCTGGTCGACCAGATCTACACCGCGGCCAGCATGCCGCTGCGCGGGGTCTAGGGACGGTCGCGGAGCAGCACCCGGACGCCGCGGTCAAGGCCCTCGAGCCCATCACGACGGCCCTCGTGGGATCGCCTGTGGATCAGACGTTCTCGGGCGAGCGGCTGTAGCCGGGGAAGTTGCCGTAGAGCTGCTCGCCCTCCGGTCCCTCGGTCACGGCCTGCACCAGCAGGTCGCCGCCGACGAACGCGCCCTTCCACGACGCGCCCTTGCCGCCGAAGACCTCCTCGCGGTCACCGCGGCTGCGCGGCTTGTTGATGCCGACCTTGAACGACTGGAGCTGCTCGCCGACGCGGGCTCCGAAGTCGGCGTCGTCCGTGGCGAGGGAGCCGACGAGCGCGCCGTTGGAGGCGTTCATGGCGGCGAGCAGCTCGTTCTCGGTGTCGACGATGATGACGCTGTCGAGCGGGCCGAAGGGCTCCGCGTGGTGCAGCGCCCAGTTGGTGGGCGGTGCGAGGACCGAGGCCGGCGCGACGTAGGCGCTCGTGTCCTGGCCCGGCAGGAAGCGGCCGTCGGACAGCTCACCGCGGTAGAGCGGGATCGCGCCGCCCTTGATGGCGGACTCGTAGTGCTCGCGGAGCTCGGCAGCCTTGGTCGCGTGGATGACCGGTCCGAAGTCGAGGTCGGGGAGCTGGTCGAAGGAGGTCTCGACGGCCAGCGGGTGCCCGAACCTCAGGGACTGCACGACGGGGAGGTACATCTCGAGGAAGTCGGGGAACAGCTCGCGCTGGACGACGTACCGGGGGTAGGCGGTGCAGCGCTGCTTCGCGTACTCGAAGCCCTTCCTCAGGTGCGCGCCGAGCTCGTCCCACTTGGTGTAGTCCCAGATGCCCCAGGTGTTGAGGCCCTCCTGCTCCAGGAAGTGCCGCTTGCCGGTGTCGGCCAGGGTCGTCGCGGCCTTGCGGCCGTTCGCACGGCCGCCGACGAAGGCCAGCGCACCGATCTCCGGTGCGCTGATGAGCGCGTCGCCGAGCTGGCCGCCGACACCGGACAGCAGCGTCACGGGCAGCCCCTGGCGGCGCATGATGGCGTGGGCGAGCGTGAGCGTGTGGAAGCCGCCCTGGCTGGGCGTCTTGGCGACGACGGCGTTGCCGGCGAGGGCCTGCACCAGCTCGGCGTGCACCTGCACCGACATCGGGTAGTTCCACGAGGCGATGTTGCTGACCGGCCCGGGCAGCGGGCTGCGGCCCTGGAGCTGGCGCTCGATCTGCCCGAGGTACCAGTCGACGCCGTCGAGGGCGCGGTCGACGTCGTCGCAGGCGAGCTTCCACGGCTTGCCGATCTCCCACACGAGCAG
>JAODNF010000256.1 GCA_025464915.1 Frankiales bacterium
CCGCAGCCGCCGAGCCTTAAGCCCCCGGGCACGGGTACGGGCGGGCTCGCCGCCACCGGCCTCGGCGCGGGCCTGCCCCTGCTCGGCCTGGTCCTGCTCGTCGTCGGAATCCGGACCAGGCGACGCCGCTTCGCTGACTGAGCGGACTTCTTGAGACGCGCCCTGAGCAGAATGCTCCTGGTGACCAGTCCGGGCGGCCGCAACCCACACGAGCGGCGCCTGGACGTACAAGGCCTCCGCGGGGTGGCCGTGTCGTTGGTCCTGATGAACCACGTGCTGGGCTTCCCACACGGGGGCTTCGTCGGAGTAGATGTCTTCTTCGTGATCTCTGGCTACCTGATCACACGCCTGCTGCTGCGCGAACGGGGGGCCCAGGTCCGCTCCTCACTGCGGATCTTCTATGCCCGCCGAGTGCGGCGCATCCTGCCGCTGGCGATGCTGGTGCTGGTGGTCACAGCAGCTCTCAGCAAGCTGCTTCTCGGGCCAGTGCGTGCTCACCGAGTGCTGGTGGACTGCCTCTGGGCGATGGGCTTCACGACCAACGTGCACTTCCAGCGGGTGGGCACGGACTACTTCGCCGCCTTCCAGCCCCCGTCGCCCGTCGAGCACTTCTGGTCCCTGGCCGTGGAAGAGCAGTTCTACGTCGTCTGGCCCGCGGTGCTTCTGGTACTTCTGGCGCGACGTGGCAGCGCCGGACGTGAGGCGCTCGTGGTGGCTGTCCTCGTCGGCGTTGCCTCTTTCGCCTACGGCGTCGCAGCCCTCGTCGATCGCCCTGCGGCCACCTACTTCTCGACACCCGCCCGGGCGTGGGAACTCGCCGTCGGGACCGGGCTCGCCTTGGTGGAGGGGCGCGTCGCTGAGCTGCCCAGGTCGTGGCGAGGCGTCGTGGGTTGGCTCGGAGCGACTCTGCTCATCCTCAGCGCACTGGCCACGTTGCCCACGCACTACCCCGGGTGGAACGCCGTGGCGCCGGTTCTGGGCTCTGCTCTCGTGCTTGTCGGGGGCACCGGGCCATCATCGACCTGGTCGCCCAACAGCGCTCGCTTTCTCGGCACGCGAGTCCTGCGCCTGGTCGGCGATCGCTCCTACTCGCTCTACCTCTGGCACCTCCCGGTGGCCGTGCTCGTCTGGGCCACGGTGACCCGAAGCGCAGAGTCGAAGGCCCTGATCCTTCTGGTGACCCTCGGCCTGTCAGTGTCGACGTTCGCCCTGGTCGAGCACCGCGTCTTGCGGTCGCGATGGCTTCTCGAAGCAGGCCCGCGTCCGTCGCTCATCGGGGCCGTCGTCGTCACCGTCGTCCTCGCCGTGGCGGCGGTCGTCGTGATGACCGATCACGCTCCGCATGCTCCGCCCGCCCCTGCCATCAGCGCCAGCGTGCCGACGCGAACGCAGG
This sequence comes from Frankiales bacterium, assembly GCA_025464915.1. Classification (GTDB taxonomy): domain Bacteria; phylum Actinomycetota; class Actinomycetes; order Mycobacteriales; family SCTD01; genus RYN-111. The sequence goes on from JAODNF010000256.1 coordinate 1,394, forward strand.
AACAGCAGGCGCTGATGCAGCTGACCACCGACGTGCGTACAGCTGTTTCCCTGAAGAGCTGGCCGCCCCTGGTGCCCTCGCGGGAGCTCGCGCCTCTGGCGCAGGCACCCGAGTTCGCGAACCGCCACTGCTCCAACGAGCTGCCGATCGACATTGCCGCGTGCACGTACAGCCTGCCCGGCGCGGACAAGGACGCAGTTGTCCTTGGCGACTCGATGGCGATCAGCTGGCTGCCGGGAATCCGCCAGTCCCTCGAGCCGCGGGGGTACCGGGTGCATGCCGTCGCCTTCGACACCTGCCCCTTTGCCCCCGTAGACGTCGACCTGGGGAAGGACCCAACGCGATCACGCCGGTGCAACCAGGCACACATCGATGTGATGCAGGAGCTCGCGAAACTTCGCCCGACGCTGATCATCACCTCGGACATCGAGACCGGACTGCTCAACATGAGGAGTCGACATGCCGGTGCGGCAGCACGGGACGAGTGGGCTGAGGCCGTCAGCGCCCGCGTTCAGGAACTGCGCCGGCTCGGCGCCCGTGTGGTCATTCTGTCGCCTCCGCCCTCCGGCGCACTGATCGACCTGTGCGGACTGGTGCTGTCGACGCCCCGGGACTGTCTCAGCCACATCTCGCAGGCGTGGTACGCCAAGCGCGAGGCAGATCGCTGGGGAGCGACCCTGGGCGGAGCCAAGTACGTCGACACTTCGTCATGGTTCTGCGATACGAGTGGTCGTTGTCCGATCGCCGTCCATCAAGTCCCCGTGAGGTGGGACGGGTACCACCTGACGCCCCAGTACTCACACGACCTAGCCCCTGTCATCGGACTGAGCGTCCTGCTCGATCACTAGGCTCGCCCCGTGGCTGTCACCGTCCTGACCTCCGCCGCAGAGGTCCTCCTCGCCACCGACCACGACCCGTACGTCCGCGGGTCGCTGCGCAACCCGCAGGTGACCGGCTGGACCGGCCATGGCGCCGTCGCCTGGCGGGCGACCGATGCCGAGGAGCGGGTCGGGTACCTGATGACGCTCGGGGCTCCCCCGGACGTCGCGGCGCTCATCGCGGACCTCATCGGCGAGATCCCCAACAACACCCGCGTCACCCTGCCCCGCGGCACGCCGCCGCTGCTGCCTGCCTGGGTCGCGGTCGACGGCACCGACTGGGAGTTCTGGTGGACCTCGGAGCCGATGACGTCGCAGCCGGGCGAGGAGCGGGTCGAGACCGTGACGGCCGACGAGGTCGCGCCGCTCCTCGCGGTGGCCTCACCGACGGCTTCGGCGCAGCCCGACGACCCGGGGGTCAGGCGCTGGGTCGGGATCCGGGGGCCGGACGGGCTGATCGGCTGCGCCGCCGATACATCGGGAGCGACGGGGGTCGGTCACCTGTCGAGCATCGCCGTGCACCCGTCGGTGCGGGGCCAGGGCCTGGGCGCCGCCGTGACCGCAGCCCTGTCCCGGCAGCTGTTCGAGGACGGCTGCGACCTGGTCACCCTCGGGATGTACGCGTCCAACACCGCCGGCTTCGGCCTCTACCGGCACCTCGGCATGCGCAACGACCACTCGTTCACCAGCGGCCCGCTGCAGGTCAGGTCCCGCTGGTAGCCCTTGCGTCCTTTTCCTGAGCCTGACCGTGGCGGCAGCTGCTAGGACGTTGCGGGGTCGTCGGCCGCCGCGTCCACGCCGGCCTCGGCGCGCTGCTGGGCCGTGATCGGCGCCGGCGCGGCGGTCAGCGGGTCGTAGCCGCCACCGCTCTTGGGGAAGGCGATGACGTCGCGGATCGTCGGCGCGCCAAGGAGAAGCGCGCAGACGCGGTCCCAGCCGAAGGCGATCCCGCCGTGCGGCGGTGCGCCGTAGGAGAAGGCCTCGAGCAGGAAGCCGAACTTCTCCTGCGCCTCCTCCTCGGTGATGCCCATGACGGCGAAGACGCGCTCCTGGACGTCGCGGCGGTGGATACGGATGGACCCGCCGCCGATCTCGTTGCCGTTGCAGACGATGTCGTAGGCATAGGCCAGGGCGTCGCCCGGCGAGCTGTCGAAGGTGTCGAGGAACTCCGGCTTCGGCGACGTGAAGGCGTGGTGCACCGCCGTCCAGGCACCGGCGCCGACCGCGACGTCACCCGAGGCGACAGCAGCGGCGGCCGGCTCGAACAGCGGCGCGTCGACGACCCAGAGGAACGACCAGGCCGACTCGTCGATCAGCTCGAGCTTGCGGGCGATCTCACCGCGGGCGGCGCCGAGCAGGGCCCGCGCCTCCCGGGTGGCGCCGGCGGCGAAGAAGACGCAGTCGCCCACGTCGGCACCGACGGCCTCGCGCAGCCCGGCCTGCTCGGTCTCGGACAGGTTCTTGGCGACCGGGCCACCGAGCGTCCCGTCCTCGTTGAACAGCACGTACGCCAGCCCGCGGGCGCCACGCTGCTTGGCCCACTCCTGCCACGCGTCGAGCTGCTTGCGAGGCTGACCCGCGCCGCCGGGCATGACGACCGCCCCGACGTACTCCGCCTGGAAGACGCGGAACTCCGTGGAGGAGAAGTACGACGTCATCTCGACCAGCTCGAGGTCGAACCGCAGGTCGGGCTTGTCCGAGCCGTAGCGCCGCATCGCCTCGGCGTAGGTCATCCGCGGGATGTCGCCGATCTTCACGTCGATCAGGGCCCACAGCGAGCGCAGGACCTCCTCGGCGAGACCGATGACGTCGTCCTGGTCGACGAAGCTCATCTCGATGTCGAGCTGGGTGAACTCCGGCTGCCGGTCGGCGCGGAAGTCCTCGTCGCGGTAGCAGCGAGCGATCTGGAAGTACTTCTCCGCGCCGGCCACCATCAGCAGCTGCTTGAACAGCTGCGGCGACTGCGGCAGCGCGTACCAGGAGCCGGGCCGCAGGCGAGCGGGCACGAGGAAGTCGCGCGCTCCCTCAGGGGTGCTGCGGGTAAGGGTCGGCGTCTCGATCTCGAGGAAGCCGTGGTCGTGCAGGACGGACCGGGCGGCGTGGTTGACGTCGGACCGCAGCTTGAGCGCGGCCGCTCCGGCGGGGCGGCGCAGGTCGAGGTAGCGGTGCTTCAGGCGCGCCTCCTCACCGACCTCGTCGTCGAGCTGGAAAGGCAGCGGTGCGGCGTTGTTCAGCACCTCGAGCGTCGTGACAGCGACCTCGATCTCACCTGTCGGCGACGCCGCGTTCGCGTTTCCCTCCGGCCGTACCTGGACGGTGCCCGTGACCTGCACGCACGCCTCGACGCGGAAGTCGACAGCGTCGTGGAGCACGACCTGCACCGAGCCGCTGCGGTCGCGGACGTCGAGGAAGGCGACGCCGCCGTGGTCGCGACGACGCCCCACCCAGCCGGACAGCGTGACGGTCTGGCCGGCGTGCTCCTTGCGGAGCGTGCCGGCCTCGTGGGTGCGCATCATGAGAGGTGCTCCAGAAGATCAGTGAGGGGTACGGCGGTCTGCTCGCCGTTCGTGAGGTCCTTGAGCTGAGCGACGGAACCATCGAGATCTCGGTCGCCGACGACCACGGCCCAACGCGCTCGGGAGCGGTCGGCGGCCTTCATCGCGCCCTTGAGGCCGCGGTCGCCGTAGGCGAGGTCCGACGCGATGCCGCGCGCCCGCAGCTGCCCGACGAAGCCGACTGCCCAGGCCTTCGCCGCGACGCCGAGCGGGACCACGAAGACCTGCACGCCGCTGTCGGCCGGGACGGTGACGCCCTCGGCCTCCAGCGCCAGCAGGGTGCGCTCGATGCCGAGTGCCCAGCCGATGCCCGGGAGCGGTGGTCCGCCGACGGACTCCGACAGCCCGTCGTACCGGCCGCCGCCACCGACGGCCGACTGCGCTCCGAGCCCGTCGTGCAGGAACTCGAAGGTGGTGCGCATGTAGTAGTCCAGGCCGCGCACCAGCCGGGGCGCCCGCTCGAAGGGGACGCCGAGCGCCTCCAGCCCGGCGGCGACCGCCTCGTGGTGCGCCTTGCAGTCGGCGCACAGCCGGTCGACCATGAGCGGCGCGCTGGTCAGCAGGGCCTGGAGCTCGGGGCGCTTGTCGTCGAGGACGCGCAGCGGGTTGATCCGCGCGCGCTCCTGCGTCGCCTCGTCCAGGTCGAGGCCGGCCAGGTAGGCCGTCAGCTCCTCGCGGTAGGCGGGCCGGCAGGCGGGGTCGCCGAGGGAGGTCATCAGGAGCCGGACCTGGCGCAGCCCGAGCCGCTGGAAGGCCTCCCAGGCGAGCGCGACCACCTCCGCGTCCAGAGCGGGGTCGGTCAACCCGATCGCCTCGACACCGGACTGCTGGAACTGCCGGTAGCGACCGGCCTGGGGGCGCTCGGCGCGGAACATCGGGCCCGCGTAGCGGACCTTCACCGGCAGCTGGCCCTTGTGCAGGTTGTGCTCGAGGACGGCGCGGACGACGCCGGCCGTGCCCTCGGGGCGCAGCGTCAGGGAGCGGCCGCCGCGGTCGGTGAAGGAGTACATCTCCTTGCTGACCACGTCCGTGGACGCCCCGACGCCGCGGGCGAACAGCTCGGTGTCCTCGAAGACCGGCGCCTCGACGTAGCCGTAACCCGCGAGCCGGGCCGGCTCCAGCAGCCCGTCGCGGACCGCGAGGAAGGCGGAGCCGGGCAGCACGTCATAGGTGCCCTTGGGGGCTTGGAACATCACAGGCCCCGCGGGGCCGGCGGGGACGCGAGGTCCTGGAGGAACGGGTTGTGGGCCCGCTCCCGGCCGATCGTCGTCGACGGGCCGTGCCCGCAGTGCACGACGGTGTCGTCCGCGCGCGGCAGCACGACGCGGGCCAGGGACTCCTGCATCTGCTCCCAGGAGCCGCCGGGCAGGTCGGTGCGCCCGATCGAGCTCTGGAAGAGCACGTCGCCGGAGAACAGCGTCTTGGCGCTCTCGAACACCACCGAGCCCGGGGTGTGACCGGGGGCGAAGTCGACCTCGAAGGTCAGGCCGGCGAGCTCGAGCGGGACCGACGGGTCCAGCAGTGCCACGTCCGAGGGCCGCGTCCACTCCAGCCGGCCGCCGAACATGTTCCGCGACTCGTGGGACAGCCCCTTCATCGGGTCGTCCAGCAGCTCCTCGTCAGCCGGGTGGATCCAGGCGGGGATGCCGCGGGCGCCGCAGACGGGCGTCACGGAGAACGTGTGGTCGAGGTGGCCGTGGGTGAGCAGGACCGCCACCGGCTGCAGCCGGTGCTGGATCAGCAGCGCGTCGAGCTGGGCCTCGACGCCGATGCCCGGGTCGATCACGACGCACTGCTCGCCCTCGGCAGCGGCGACGACCCAGCAGTTCGTCCCGAAGGCCTGCGCCTCGAAACCCCGCACGAACACTGTCCCACTCCCCTTCGCGAGATGTCGACAGTACCGGTGGCGTACAGGGGGATTCCCTAGGATGTGCCCGGATGAGCACCCCACCCGAGCGCGATCGCCGGCTCGCACGGCTCCGCCTCGAGCGGCAGCGTGCGCGCCAGGCCGAGGCGCGCCGGCGCAGGCGGCGCCGGCAGCAGGTGCTCGGGAGCCTGCTGGCGGTGGTCCTCGTCGCCGGCGTCGCCTTCCTGGTGACCCGCGGCGGCTCGGGCAAGGGCACCGCCTCGCCCACCGCGACCCCGAGCACCGAGCCCTGCGTCTACCGCTCCAGCGGCACCACCAACGGCGTCGTGAAGACGCGACCGACGCCACCGACGGGCTCCCAGCCGCGTCGCAACGGCACGGCGACCCTGGTGCTGAGCAGCGGGACCGTGACCTTCGACCTGCTCGCCGCCGACGCCCCGTGCGCCGTCACCTCGATCGCGTTCCTGGCCGCCCACAAGTACTACGACGGCACCAGCTGCGACCGCCTGACGACCGGCGGCCTGCAGTTCCTCCAGTGCGGTGGCAAGCCGGTCAAGGGCACCGGGCCGGGGTATGAGTTCCCTGACGAGAACCTGAGCCCGACCACGACCTATCCCGCGGGAACCGTCGGCCTGGTCAACCACGCCGCCAACAGCAACGGCGCGGAGTTCTTCCTCTGCTACGGCGAGAGCGACCTGCCGCCGCAGTTCGTGCCCTTCGGCCGGATCACCTCCGGCCTGGACGTGCTGAAGCAGATCGCCACCGGCGGGGCCCAGCCGGCAGGCGACGGCGCGCCGCTGCGCGCCACGACGATCCGCAGCCTGCGCACGTCCGGCGTCTGATCTCCGTAGGATTCCGCGAAACCCCTTGCAACAGGAGGACCCAAGCGTGGCCAGCAACAAGCGCGAGCGTGAGCTCGCCCGGATGCGCGCCGAGCGGCAGGCGGCGCGTCGCGCCGCTGAGCAGGCGCGCCGTCGGCAGCGCCGCAACGCCCTGCTCGCGGGAGTCGCCGCGCTGGCCGTCGTGGCCGTCGTGGTGACGGTCGCGCTCGTCGTGGGACTCGGCGGCAGCGACAAGAAGGCCACCGTGTCGGCA
>JAODNF010000263.1 GCA_025464915.1 Frankiales bacterium
CCTCGGGATCTGGATGCCGATGAGCTCGGCCGCGCGGATGACGAGGGTGCCCTTGGGGACCTGCACGTCGAACCCGTCGATGGTGACGGTGATGAGGTCCGTCTGGACCGCGAGCTCTGTCATGCCTTCACTCCGCCGAAGACGGTGCTGGCGACCGGGTCGAACGGGCAGCCGCCGTTGATGTGCTGGATGAACTCGTCGCGGAAGAGCTTGATGCCGCTGACGATCGGGCTCGTCGCGCCGTCGCCGAGGGCGCAGAACGAGCGGCCGAAGATGTTGTCGCAGGTGTCCAGGAGGATCTCGATGTCGGCCTCCGTCGCCGTGCCCCCCTCCATGCGCTCGAGGATCTGGACCATCCAGTAGGTGCCCTCGCGGCACGGCGTGCACTTGCCGCAGGACTCGTGCGCGTAGAACTCGGTCCAGCGGAGCACGGCGCGCACGACGCAGGTCGTGTCGTCGAAGCACTGCAGCGCCTTGGTGCCGAGCATCGAGCCGGCCTCGCCGACGCCCTCGTAGTCGAGCGGGACGTCGAGGTGGTCAGCGGTCAGCAGCGGCGTCGAGGACCCGCCGGGCGTCCAGAACTTCAGGGTCCGGCCCTCGCGCATGCCGCCGGCCAGGTCGAGCAGCTGGCGCAGCGTGATGCCGAGCGGCGCCTCGTACTGGCCCGGCTTCTTCACGTGACCCGACAGCGAGTAGAGGGTGTAGCCCTTCGACTTCTCGGTGCCCATCGAGCTGAACCACTCGGCACCGCCGAGGACGATCGACGGGACGGAGGCGATGGACTCGACGTTGTTGACGACGGTCGGGCAGGCGTAGAGGCCGTGCGTGGCCGGGAAGGGCGGGCGCAGGCGCGGCTGGCCGCGGTAGCCCTCGAGCGAGTCGAGCAGAGCCGTCTCCTCGCCGCAGATGTAGGCGCCGGCCCCGGCGTGCACGACGAGCTCGAGGTCGAACCCGCTGCCGTGGATGTCCTTGCCGAGGTGACCGGCGGCGTAGGCCTGCTGGACCGCCTCCTGCACCCTGCGGACGACGTGCGTGACCTCACCGCGGATGTAGATGAACGCGTGGTTCGCGCGGATGGCGTACGAGGCGATGATGACGCCCTCGACCAGCGCGTGCGGGTTGGCGAGCATGAACGGGACGTCCTTGCACGTGCCGGGCTCGGACTCGTCGGCGTTGACGACGAGGTAGTGCGGCTTCGCGCCCTGGCCCTCGGGGCCCTGCGGGATGAAGCCCCACTTCATGCCGGTCGGGAAGCCGGCGCCACCGCGGCCGCGCAGGCCGCTGTCCTTCACGAGCGAGATGAGCGCGTCGGGGTCCGTCGCGAGGGCCTTGGTCAGCGCCTCGTAGCCGCGGTGCCGGGTGTAGCCGTCGATCGAGAAGGAGTCGGCCTCGTCCCAGTGGGCGGAGAGCACGGGTGTCAGCACGTCAGGCCTCCGTGCTCGTCGAAGCGGCGGGGTAAGAGGGGGCGACGTCGCCGCGCTGCTTGGCGATGTCGAGACCGACGAGCGACGGCGGGCCGGCGGGCACGCCCTCCTGACCGAGGCCGTCGTTGAAGCCGGCCAGCACCCGCGACATCTCCTTGAAGGACACGAGCCGCGACGGGCCGCGGGTCGGCGCAGGTGGGTTGCCGGCCTGGCAGCCGTCGAGCAGCGACCGCAGCGAGGCGGGGTCCTGGTTGTCGTAGAACTCCCAGTTGACCATCACGACGGGGGCGTAGTCGCACGCGGCGTTGCACTCGATGTGCTCGAGCGACACGGTGCCGTCGGCGGTCGTCTCGTTGTTGCCGATGCCGAGGTGCTCCTTGGCCGTGGCGAACAGCGCGTCGCCGCCGAGGACGGCGCAGAGCGTGTTGGTGCAGACCCCTACGTGGTAGGTACCGGCGGGCCGGCGGCGGTACATCGTGTAGAAGGTCGCGACCGCGCCGACCTCGGCCTTGGTGAGCTCGAGCTCCTCGGCGCAGAGCGCGATCCCGGCCGGGGACACGTAGCCCTGGACGGACTGCACGAGGTGCAGCATCGGCAGCAGCGCGGACCGCGAGCGCGGGTAGCGCGCGATGATCTCGCGCGCCTCGCGGCGGGTCTCGTCGGTCAGGGGCGCGACGCCGTCGGGGACGACGGTCGTCGCGGGCATTCCGAGGCTTGTCGACTGGTCGGCCATCGTTAGCGGTCCACTCCACCCATGACGGGATCGATCGAGGCGACGGCCGCGATGGAGTCCGCGATGAGGGACCCCTCGCACATCGGCGACGTGGCCTGCAGGTTGACGAAGCTTGGGTCGCGCACGTGGACGCGGAACGGCCGCGTGCCGCCGTCGCTGACCGCGTGCACACCGAGCTCGCCGCGGGGCGACTCGATCGCGGAGTAGACCTGCCCGGCCGGGACCCGGAAGCCCTCGGTGACGAGCTTGAAGTGGTGGATCAGGGCCTCCATCGAGGTGCCCATGATCTTCTTCACGTGGTCGAGGGACTGGCCCATGCCGTCGCTGCCGAGGGCGAGCTGGGCGGGCCAGCCGATCTTCTTGTCCTCCACCATCACCGGGCCGGGCTGGAGCCTGTCCAGCGCCTGCTCGATGATCTTCATGGACTCCTTCATCTCCTGGGTGCGCACCAGGAAGCGGCCCCAGCCGTCGGCAAGGTCCGAGGTCGGGACGTCGAAGTCGTAGTTCTCGTAGCCGCAGTAGGGCTGCGTCTTGCGCAGGTCCCACGCCAGGCCGGCGGACCGGAGGATCGGCCCGGTGACACCGAGCGACAGGCAGCCCTGCACGTCGAGGTAGGCGACGTCCTGCAGGCGCTTCTGCCAGATCGGCTGGCCAGTCAGCAGCTGGTCGACGATGGGGATGCGCTTCTCCAGGGTCGCGAGCAGCTCGCGCACCTTCTCGACCGCGCCAGGCGGCAGGTCCTGGGCGACACCGCCCGGGCGGACGAACGCGTGGTTCATCCGCAGGCCGGTGATGGTCTCGAGCACGTCGAGGCACAGCTCGCGCTCGCGGAAGCCGTTGGTCATGGCGGTGAGAGCACCGAGCTCCATGCCGCCGGTCGCCAGCCACACCAGGTGCGACGCGATGCGGTTGATCTCCATGCAGAGCACGCGGATCGTGGTCGCGCGCTCCGGGACCTCGATGCCGAGCAGCTTCTCGACGGCGAGGCAGTAGGCGGTCTCGTTGAAGATGGGCGACAGGTAGTCCATGCGCGTCACGAAGGTGACGCCCTGGGTCCAGTTGCGGTACTCCATGTTCTTCTCGATGCCGGTGTGCAGGTAGCCGATCACCGTGCGGGCACTGGTGACCGTCTCCCCCTCCAGCTCGAGGACGAGCCGGAGCACGCCGTGCGTCGACGGGTGCTGCGGGCCCATGTTGACGACCATCCGCTGGTCGTCACCGGCGCCGGCGACGACCTGGTCCCAGTCGCCACCGGTGACGGTGTAGACGGTGCCCTCGGTGGTCTCCCTCTGCGTTGACTCCTGAAGCGGTGAGTAGGACGTCACGCGTAGGACCTCCTCTCGTCCGGCGGCGGGATGCTCGCGCCCTTGTACTCGACCGGGATGCCGCCGAGCGGGTAGTCCTTGCGCTGCGGGTGGCCGACCCAGTCGTCCGGCATGAGGATCCTGGTCAGCGCCGGGTGGCCCTCGAAGACGATGCCGAACATGTCCCAGGCCTCGCGCTCCTGGAAGTCCGCGGTCGGGTAGACGGGGCACACCGACGGCAGGACCGGGTCATCGACGGTGACAGCGGCCTCGACGCGCAGCCTGCGGCGGTAGGTCATCGATGTGTAGTGGTAGACGGCGTGCAGCCGGGTCTCCTCGGCGGGGTAGTCGACACCAGAGACCGAGGACAGCAGCTCGAAGCGCAGGTTGGGCTCGTCGCGCAGCACCTTGGCGATCTCACGGACAGCCGCCGGCTTTACGTGCAGCGTCAGCTCACCGCGGTCGACGACGACTCGCAGCACGTTGTCGGCGAAGCCCGGCCAGGCGGCCTCGAGCGCGTCGGTCGCCTCGTCGAACCAGCCGCCGTAGGGCTTGGGCGTGGACAGCGGGGCCGCGCGCTTCTCCACGAGGCCGCCGAACCCGGAGGTGTCGGAGCCGAAGGCGGCGCCGAACATGTCGCTGGTGCCGCGGGCCTGCGCCGAGGGCGGGACGACCGCGGACGCCGTCAGGTGGTAGCCGCCGGTCGCGGCCATGCCGGTCGGGTCGTGCTCGCCGGCGGGGACGACGACGTCGTCGTGCGTCTCCTGACCGCCGCCCTCGCTCGAGTGCGTGCTCTCGGTGCTCATTCGGGGCCCCCGCGGCGGTGCGAGCGCAGCGAGCAGCGTCGTGGGGTGATCATGCTTCGCTCGCTGCGCGGGCGGCCTTCTTGCCGTCCTTGCTGTAGCGCTCGGACGACGCCACCAGCTGGCGGGGCCGGTAGTCGTGCGCCTCGCGGCGCTTCGCGTTGGAGCCGAGCGGCTCCTCCGAGATCTTGTCGTGCAGCTTGAGGATCGCGTCCATGAGCATCTCGGGACGCGGCGGGCAGCCGGGAAGGTAGATGTCGACCGGGACGATGTGGTCGACGCCCTGCACGATGGCGTAGTTGTTGAACATGCCGCCGGAGCTCGCGCAGACGCCCATCGCGATGACCCACTTGGGCTCGGGCATCTGGTCGTAGATCTGCCGGACGACCGGGGCCATCTTCTGGCTGACGCGGCCGGCGACGATCATCAGGTCGGCCTGGCGCGGCGAGGCCCGGAAGACCTCCATGCCGAAGCGCGCGAGGTCGTAGCGGCCGGCACCGGTGGCCATCATCTCGATGGCGCAGCACGCGAGACCGAACGTCGCGGGCCACAGGCTGGACTTGCGGCTCCAGTTGACGACCTTCTCGACGCTCGTCAGGACGATGCCGCTGGGGAGCTTCTCCTCGACACCCATGGGTCTAGTCCCACTCCAATCCGCCGCGGCGCCAGACGTAGGCGTACGCGACGAACACCGTCGCGATGAACAGCACCATCTCCACCAGGCCGAACACGCCCAGCTTCCCGAAGGCCACGGCCCACGGGTAGAGGAAGATGATCTCGATGTCGAAGACGATGAAGAGCATCGCCGTCAGGTAGAACTTGATCGGGAACCGGCCGCCGCCCATCGGCTGCGG
>JAODNF010000277.1 GCA_025464915.1 Frankiales bacterium
CGTGGGTGGGCGGCCGTTCGGTGGGGGTCCCTCGTCCGTCGCCGCCAGGACGGACGGGGCTGGGCCTGCGTGGCCCGCCTCCTCGGGGAGGCTCCGGCTCGTCGTCCGGCGGGTCCTCGTCGGGGTCGGGCAGGTCGCTGTGCAGGTTGGCGGGCAGCGTGGTGCCGGGCGACCAGCGGACCACGTCCACCCGGCACCGGCGAGGGCGTGCCTGCGCTGCGCGCCAACCTCGTCGTCGCGGAGCATCTGCTCGAGACGATCGGTGCCGGTGGAGCACAGGGCCATCAGCCGGGCCTCGCGGACCGACGCCTGGGCCGCGAGGAACGCCTCCTCCGCGACATCGGCCGGCTGCTGCGCGGCGAGCCACTCCCACTGCTCCGCCGTGGCGGTCGCGGGAACGTCGTCGACGAGCTCCGGCTCGACCTCGTGGGAGGTGAGGTCGGTCGGCGCCGCACCGAGGGGCTCCGAGTTGCCGGACAGGGCGACGTCGTCGAGGGACACGAGCCGCCCGTGCGCGTCCACCACCGCGCGACGCAGGTCGGCCTTCGCGCAGATCTCGCGCGCCTCCTCGGCCGAGACGAGCCCGAGGCCGGGGATCTCGGCGGGCGCGTCGCCGCCCTCGAGGGTCTCCAGCGACACCACGATCAGCGCCTGCCACGGGGCGGTCACCTGGACCCGTCCGCAGAGCAGGTCCTGCACGAAGTCGTAGCGGCGCTGCCCCAGGGGCCGCGTGTCCCCGGGGTTCGGGACCTCGACGCCGGGCTGCGCGTCGATCGCGGCGAGCATCTCGGCAGCGCTGGACTTCTTGCCCCCGACGAGCAGCGACGCGGACCCGTCGGTCTCGTCGAGGAGCCTCACGTCGCGCTTGTCGTGGATGCGGTCCTGCTTGTCCTGGGTCCCCTCCAGGTCGAGCAGCATCCGGGCAGCGCGGATCGCCTTGCGGTGCTGGTGCGGGGTTCGGACGTCCGGGTCCGGCAGCACGAGGGCCAGGACCTGGTCCTGCACCGCCACGGGTGCCCCGCCGAGCTCGTCGACGCACGCGTCCAGGTGCCGGATCCCGAACTCGTGCGTGACGATCGCCTCGCCCGGCGCGAGGGCGGCCTGGGCCGACGCGGCGACGAGCGCCATCAGTCGTGGGTGCGCGACGGTGATCCGGGCGTTGTCGACCCGACCCTCGCACGTGCGGCTCGACTCGGCGATCGCCATCGACAGCTCGTCCGGGACGAACGGCCGGTGCCCGAACGGGGTGTCCTGCTCCACGAGAGCAGTGATCTCCTGACGGATCTGCAGGGCCAGTAGGTCCGACTGCGCCTGCAGACCGATCAGCCGGGAGAAGCGCATGCAGGCACGCTGGTCCTGGGTCAGCGAGGCGGCGGTCTCGTTCATCTGTACTAGAACATATAACCGATGGTGCGTCTCGACAACCCCTGTCTGGCAGGATTCTTTGAGCGACTAATGGGGTCCTCAGAACGTTTCATGCTACTAAATCTTTGTCCACACACCTTTGCACTGTCCGCAATCCGCCGGCAGGGCTTGGCGGTTGCCAGACAGGGCAGAACCACACGGTGCTGAAGGACGTCGTGGAGCAGCTGGTCACCGCCATCGAGGCCGGGGGCGCGTTCGTCATCGCCCTCGGAGCGCTGCTCGCCTTCGGGCGCTTCCTGATGGCCCTGGTCGCTCGCCGTTCGGACTCGCACCGCTTCGTGGAGGTGCGGTTGGGGCTGGGTCGCTACCTCGCGCTGGGGCTGGAGTTCCAGCTCGCAGGGGACGTGCTGCGCACCGCTGTCGCGCCGACGCTCGACGAGCTCGCGGTCCTCGCTGCGGTCGCTGCCATCCGTACTGCTCTGAACTTCTTCCTCAACCGCGAGATCCGCGAGGAGCAGCAGCAGCTCGCCACCTGATCGTGGTCAGTCCTGCGTCCCTGGGCGGACCCCCCTCCCGTAGGCGACGGCGACGAGCTGGGAGCGGCCGCGCAGCTCCAGCTCGGACCCGAGCCGGGCCACGGTGCGTCTTCACGGTGGCCTCAGAGCGGAGCGGGTTGGAGCGACCTCACTGTTCGCGCGAGTCCTTTGGGCGAGCAGGTCGCGTCCACCACAGGCCGTGCCTAGCCTCAGCGCCCCGACGTGCGACTACGTCGGACTAGTCCCTTTTAGGGGTTTGTCCCCAACTTGTGAATCTGGCGGTTTCGTAAGCCGATCCCTCTCCTGCAGCGACACGACGTCGACTGCCTGAGGGGAGCGCACATGACGCGCAGAACGCACCCGGACACCGACAGCCCGCTGCCCTGGTCGACCCGGCTGCTGCGCCGGCCGTGGTTCCTACCGGAGGGCCGTCGGCTGTCGGAGGCCGTCTGGGCGCAGCGCCACCGCGGGCTCACGGTCGTGCTGTGGGCGCACCTGCCCCTGCTGTTCGCCTTCGGGATGTACCGCGGCGTCGGCCTGTCTGACGACGCCGTGCAGGTCGGAGTGCTGCTGGTGCCGGCGCTGGCCGCATCGTTGCCCTGGCTGAGCCGCAACGTCCGCTCCGCCAGCGCGTCGCTGGGGCTGGTGATGGGTGCCTCCGTCCTGGTGCACCTGAGCGGTGGGTCGATCACCGCGCACTTCCAGTTCTTCGTCGTGCTCGGCTTCCTCACGCTCTACCAGGCGTGGTTGCCGTTCCTGCTCGCTCTTCTGTACGTCGTCGGGGAGCACGGCATCCTCGGGGCCCTCGACCCGAGCCAGGTCTACGACAACTCCAGCGGTCAGGCCCACCCGTGGCAGACGGCCCTGGTCCACGGTGGCTTCGTCCTCGCGGCGAGCGCGGCGAACGTGCTCAGCTGGAGGCTGACCGAGCAGGAGTCGCTGCGCGACGGGCTCACCGGGCTGCCGAACCGGGTCGCGCTGCTGGACGCGCTCGACAAGACCCTGCAGAGCAAGCGGCGCGGGACCGCGGTGCTCTTCGTCGACCTCGACAACTTCAAGGACGCCAACGACGCTTTCGGCCACCACGTCGGCGACGAGCTGCTCGTCGCGCTGGCCCACCGGCTGACGCGGCAGCTGCGCCCCAGCGACGTGCTCGCCCGGCTCGGCGGTGACGAGTTCGCCATCGTGCTGAGCGACCTGCTGTCCAAGGACGAGGCCAAGGCGATCGGCGACCGCCTGCTCAACTGCATCCAGGAGGAGGTGCGGATCGGCGACATCAGCCTGGCCGCCTACGCCAGCGTCGGCCTGGCCTTCGCCCAGGCGGACATGACCGCCGCCGACCTGCTGCGCAACGCCGACCTGGCGATGTACGAGGCCAAGCGCGACGGCGGCAGCCGGCTGTGCGAGTTCCAGCCGAGCCTGCACACCGCTGCGCTGCGGCGCACCGAGCTCGAGGTCGAGCTGCGTGCCGCCCTCGAGGGCGAGCAGTTCGTGCTGCACTACCAGCCGATCGTCGACCTCGCTTCGCAGCGCATCGTCGGGACCGAGGCCCTCGTCCGGTGGCAGCACCCCACCCGTGGTCTGCTCGCGCCGGGGGAGTTCATCACGGCCGCCGAGCAGTCCGGTCTCATCGTGTCCCTCGGCGCCTGGGTCATCCGCACCGCGTGCCAGCAGACAGCGGCGTGGCAGCAGGCGCAGCCCGACGGTGCGCCTCTGACCGTCGCGGTGAACCTCTCACCGCGCCAGCTCGTCGACAGGGCGCTGGTGGCCACGGTCGCCGAGGCCCTGCACGACAGCGGGCTCGACGCCAGCTCGCTCTGCCTGGAGATCACCGAGGGCTCTGTCATCAAGGACTTCGAGCAGACCATGCCGGTGCTCAACGCGCTGCGCACCCTCGGCGTCTCGCTCGCCCTCGACGACTTCGGCACCGGCTACTCCTCGCTGAGCTACCTCAAGCAGCTGCCGGTCAACACCGTCAAGATCGACCGCTCCTTCGTGAGCGACCTGGGCTCGGACAACCCGAACTCCCAGATCGTGCTGGCCATCATCGAGCTGGCGCACGCGCTCGGCATGTCCGTCACCGCGGAAGGCGCGGAGACCGGCACGCAGCTCGACGTGCTGAAGGCCATGAACAGCGACCACGCCCAGGGCTACCTGCTGGGAAGGCCCATGCCCAGCGAGGCGCTGGGCGCCGTCGTCGGGCCCGGCGCGCACGGCGTCGCGCCG
>JAODNF010000278.1 GCA_025464915.1 Frankiales bacterium
GGATGATCGACAGGTCGGCGTCGTCGTCGTAGAAGACCTCTGCGGCCATGGTGATGTGCTCTCTTCTCTTGGTTAGCTGGCGGAACGAAGGCGGTTCTCGGACCCGGTCATCGAGCGCGAGCCTCGACACACGGCGACCATGCCGGACTGGACCATCTCGCGGATCCCGAACGGCTCGAGGACCCGCACGAGCGCGGCCAGCTTGTCGCGGGTGCCGGTGGCCTCGACGGTGACGGCGTCGGACGCGACGTCGACGACCTTGGCGCGGAACAGCTGCACGGTCTCGAGGACGTGGCTGCGGGTGGTGAGGTCGGCCCGCACCTTGACGAGCAGCAGCTCGCGCTGCACGCTCGCGGCGGGGTCGAGCTCGACGATCTTCAGCACGTTGACGAGCTTGTTGAGCTGCTTGGTGACCTGCTCCAGCGGTAGGTCGTCGACGGTCACGACGATGGTCATGCGCGACGTGGTGGGGTGCTCGGTCGGGCCCACGGCGAGGGACTCGATGTTGAAGCCGCGGCGGCTGAACAGCGAGGCCACGCGGGCCAGGACACCGGGCTTGTCCTCCACGAGCACGGACAGCGTGTGGCGGGTGCTCACTGCGACACCACGTTCACTCGTTCACTCATCAGACCTGGTCCTCTCCGAAGACGGGGCGGGTGTCGCGGGCGGCGAGGATCTCGTCGTTGCTGGTGCCGGCGGGCACCATCGGCCAAACCATCGCGTCCTCGCCGACGACGAAGTCGATGACAACAGGCATGTCGTCGATCGCCATCGCCTTCTCGATCGTCGCGTCGACGTCCTCCTTGGTCTCGCAGCGCAGACCCATGCAACCCATGGCGTCGGCCAGCTTCACGAAGTCCGGGATGCGCTTGGACTGCAGGACCGTGTTGGAGTAGCGGCTCTCGTAGAACAGCGTCTGCCACTGGCGGACCATGCCGAGGTTGCCGTTGTTGATGATGGCGACCTTGATGGGGATGCCCTCGATGGCGCAGGTGACGAGCTCCTGGTTGGTCATCTGGAAGCAGCCGTCGCCGTCGATGGCCCAGACGGTCGCCTCCGGGCGGCCGACCTTGGCACCCATCGCCGCGGGGACGGCGTACCCCATGGTCCCGGCGCCCCCGGAGTTCAGCCAGGTGTAGGGGTTCTCGTAGTCGATGAACTGCGCGGCCCACATCTGGTGCTGGCCCACGCCGCTGACGTACAGCGCCTCGGGCCCGGCGATCTTGCCGATCCGCTCGATGACGTACTGCGGCGCGAGGGAGCCGTCCTCCGGCTCGTCGTAGCCGCGCGGGTAGGTCTCGCGCCAGCTGTCGACCTGCCTCCACCACCCGGTCAGGTCGGCGCGTGTCCCCGCGGCGTAGACCTCCTGCACGGCGACGATCAGGTCTGCGATGGTCTCGCGGCAGTCGCCCACGATCGGGACGTCGGCCACCTTGTTCTTGCTGATCTCGGCCGGGTCGATGTCGGCGTGGATGACCTTGGCGCCCGGTGCGAACGTGCTGAGCTTGCCGGTCACGCGGTCGTCGAAGCGGGCCCCGAGGCAGATCAGCAGGTCGGTCTTCTGGAACGCCGTCACCGCAGCCACGGAGCCGTGCATGCCGGGCATGCCGAGGTGCTGGCTGTGGCTGTCCGGGAACGCACCGCGCGCCATCAGGGTCGTGACGACCGGGATGCCGGTGAGCTCCGCGAGGACCCGCAGCTCGGCGGCCGCACGGGCCTTGAGGACGCCGCCGCCGACGTAGAGCACGGGGCGCTTGGCCTCGGCGATCAGCCGGGCGGCCTCGCGGATCTGCTTGGCGTGCGGGCGGGTCGTCGGGTGGTAGCCCGGCAGGTCGAGGACCGGCGGCCAGGCGAACGTCGTCGCCGCCTGCAGGATGTCCTTGGGGAGGTCGACCAGCACCGGGCCCGGACGGCCCGTCGAGGCGATGTGGAAGGCCTCGGCGACGGTGCGGGGGATGTCCTCGGCCGCCTGCACGAGGAAGTTGTGCTTCGTGATCGGCATCGTGATGCCGCAGATGTCGGCTTCCTGGAACGCGTCGGTCCCGATCGCCGCTGACGGCACCTGGCCGGTGATCGCCACCATCGGGACGCTGTCCATGTAGGCGTCGGCGATCGGCGTCACGAGGTTGGTCGCGCCCGGGCCGGAGGTCGCCATGCAGACGCCGACCTTGCCGGTCGCCTGGGCGTAGCCCTCGGCCGCGTGGCCGGCGCCCTGCTCGTGGCGCACCAGGATGTGGCGCAGCTTGGTGCTGTCGAAGATCGGGTCGTACGCCGGGAGGATGGCGCCGCCGGGGATCCCGAACATGACCTCGCAGCCGACGCTCTCCAGGCTGCGCACGAGCGACTGGGCTCCGGTGACGTTCTCGGTCATGGGGTCTTTCCTATCGGAAGAGGTCTACGGGCAAAAAAGAACCCCTTGTGCCAAGGGCACGAAGGGGTCAGCGCGACTGCGAGGTGGATCAGCAGTCGCGCTGGCTGACTACGAGGAGGGTGCGCATGGCGCCATCCTGCTCCTCCGGCGCCACGCATGTCAACTTTCGGGACCGCCGTCCCACCATGTGAGACGCTTGCGTCCTAGCAACTGGCGCCTTGGGCAGGCTCAGGAAAAAGGACGCAAGGTCAGGGGACGAGGCGGTAGGCGCCGTCGGAGGCCGAGGTGGCCATGGAGGCGTACGCGCGAAGGGCGGCGCTGACCGGGCGCTCGCGGTTGACCGGCGTCCAGGGCTTGCTGCGCGCCTCCTGCTCGTGGCGTCGCTCCGCCAGCACGGCGTCGGAGACGTTGAGGGTGATCGAGCGGCCGGGGATGTCGATGATGATCTCGTCCCCAGGCTCGACGAGCCCGATGAGCCCGCCCGACGCCGCCTCGGGCGACACGTGGCCGATCGAGAGCCCGCTGGTGCCCCCGGAGAAGCGGCCATCGGTGATGAGGGCGCAGGCGGCGCCGAGGCCACGGCCCTTGAGGAAGGACGTGGGGTAGAGCATCTCCTGCATCCCAGGACCGCCGCGCGGGCCCTCGTAGCGGATGACGACGACGTCACCCTCGACCACGCGCTTGTTGAGGATCCCCTCGACCGCGGCGTCCTGCGACTCGAAGACGACGGCCGGGCCGGCGAACTTCCAGATCTCCTCGGAGACGCCGGCGGTCTTCACCACGCAGCCGTCGGGCGCGAGGTTGCCGAACAGGATCGCGAGGCCGCCGTCGACCGTGTATGCGTGCTCGAGCGAGCGGATGCAGCCGGCCTCGCCGTCGGTGTCGAGGCTCGCCCAGCGGTTCTGCGTGGAGAACGGCTCGACGGTGCGCACTCCCCCGGGCGCGGCGTGGAAGAGCTCCAGGGCCGCCTCGGAGGGCGAGCCGCCACGGATGTCCCACTCGGCCAACCACGACGTCAGGTCCGGTGAGTGCACGGAACGGACGTCCTGCTTGAGGGCTCCGGCGCGGTTGAGCTCGCCCATCAGCGCCGGGATGCCGCCGGCCCGGTGGACGTCCTCCATGTGGTACTTCGGAGAGTTCGGCGCGACCTTGGCCAGGCACGGCACCCGGCGCGAGATCGCGTCGATGTCGGCGACGCTGAAGTCGAGCTCGGCCTCGCGGGCCGCGGCGAGCAGGTGGAGCACGGTGTTGGTCGAGCCGCCCATCGCGACGTCGAGAGCGACCGCGTTCTCGAAGGCGGCGCGCGAGGCGATCGCGCGCGGGAGGACCGAGGCGTCCTCGTCGTCGTACCAGGCCTTCGCGATCTCGACGATCAGGGACCCGGCCCGCTCGAAGAGCGCCTTGCGCGCGGCATGGGTCGCCAGGGTCGAGCCGTTGCCCGGGAGCGCGAGCCCGATCGCCTCGGTCAGGCAGTTCATCGAGTTCGCCGTGATCATGCCCGTGCAGGAGCCGCAGGTCGGGCAGGCCGAGCGCTCGATGGTGTCGAGCTGCTCGTCGGTGACGCTGTCGTTCGCCGAGGCGCTCATCGCGTCGACGAGGTCGAGCTTCTCGTGCACGATCCCCTCGATCGCGACCGTCTTGCCGGCCTCCATCGGGCCGCCCGACACGAAGACCGTCGGGATGTTGAGGCGCAGGGCCGCCAGCAGCATGCCGGGCGTGATCTTGTCGCAGTTGCTGATGCAGACCAGGGCGTCCGCGCAGTGCGCGTTGACCATGTACTCGACGGCGTCGGCGATGAGCTCGCGCGAGGGTAGGGAGTAGAGCATCCCGCCATGTCCCATGGCGATGCCGTCATCCACGGCGATCGTGTTGAACTCGCGGCCGATGCCACCCGCCTGGAACACCGCGTCGGCGACCAGGCCGCCCATGTCCTTGAGGTGGACGTGACCGGGGACGAACTGGGTGAACGAGTTGGCGATCGCGACGATCGGCTTGCCGAAGTCGTCGTCGGTCATGCCGGTCGCGCGCCAGAGGGCGCGGGCACCGGCCATCGTGCGTCCGTGAGTCGAGGTGCGGGACAGCAAGGCAGGCATGCACCCACAGTAGGCGCGGAGCCGCCTGCGGCCCAGGGTGCGAGGATTGACGCCATGGTCTTCCGTCCCGACCGCACCGCCGTGACGGCCGTCGGCGTCTTCTTCATCGGCACGCTCTACCTGGCACTCACCGGGCCCTGGTTCGCGCCGCTCCTGCTGCTGCCCCTCGGTTGCCTCATCTGGACGCTGCGCGCCCGCGTGGTCGCTGACGACACGGGCCTGGTCGTGTGCAACGGGCTCGGAAAGCAGCAGATCCGCTGGGAGCAGGTGGAGACCATCGAGGTGCACAAGAGGCGCCCGGTCACGCTGCACCGCACGGACGGGGGTACGACCCTGCTCACCGCTCTCCCGCGCCAGGACGTGCGCCGGCTGGTCGAGGTCGGTCAGCCGTGAGCCGCACGTTCACCGTCACCTCCGGGGACGGCACGCAGATCAAGGGGTGGCGGTCGGGAGGTCCGGGGGTGCCGCTGGTCATCGCCAACGGGCTCGGCACCATCCCCGAGGCGTGGCCGTCCCTGGTGGCCGAGGGCAGCGGCTACGACGCGGTCACCTGGTACCACCGGGGCACGTTCGGCTCGGCCCGGCCTCGCGACACCAACCGGATCAGCGTCGAGGACCACGTCGACGACATGGTCGCCGTGATGGACGACCAGGGTGTCGACCGGGCCCTCGTCGCGTGCTGGTCGATCGGGGTCAACGTGGCCTTCGAGTTCCTGCACCGGCACCCGGAGCGAGTCGCCGGCATCATGGCCGTCGCCGGCGTGCCGGGTGGGACGTTCAGCACCATGGGCGGCCCGCTGCGGATCCCGCGACGGCTGCGCAAGCCGATCAGCGTCCGCATCGCCAAGACCGGCAAGTACCTCGGTCCGGCGGTGACGAAGCTGACCGCGAAGCTGCCCGTCAACCACAACCTGGCGTGGGTGCTCACCCACACGGGCGTGATGAGCTCGAGGGCGAGGCCGGAGGTCGTCGTGCCGATGCTGGACCAGTTCCTGCGGCACGACTGGCAGTGGTACACGCGGATCGCCGTGGCCGCGGCGAAGCACGACCCGATGGACCTGCACTTCGTCGAGTGCCCGGTCACCCTCGTCGCCGGCCGGCACGACGTGCTCACGTCGATGCACGACGTCATCGACGCGGCCGAGCGCATCCCGCACGCGCAGATCACCGTGCTGAACGGCAGCCACTTCCTGCCGATGGAGTACCCCGATGAGCTGCACACCGCCCTGGACGACCTGGCGAAGGTCGCCGGGGTGCGGAAGCCCTAGAGGCCGAGGGACAGCGGCAGCGGCAGGTAGGCCAGGCCGATGTCGCGCCCCATGTGGTCGGTGCGGGTCCGCCCGGCGATGCCGTCGTAGAACACGGCGATGCCGCCCGCCGTCGGGACGACGGACGGCATGCCGATCACCTTGGTCCAGGACGCCGACTCCGCGTCGAGCACGAGCACGCGCTGCGAGGTGGAGAACGACGTGGGGTCCTGGCTGACATAGGCCCAGATCGCGTCGGTGTAGAGCAGCCCGTCGGAGCCGGGCGTCGTGCCGATGTGGTCGGCGAGCAACCACCACAGCCCGCTGACCGCGTCGTGGTGCAGGGCGGCGTTCTCGAGGCGCTCGGACGCCGGCAGCAGGGGGCTGCGGTCGACGTACCAGGGGCCGTTCAGCGACTCGGCCCGGGCGAGCCCGACGGTCGGTCCCTCGGAGCTCGAGCCGGAGAAGTGCATGAGCCAGTAGCCCTCGTGCCGCATGACCGGACCGGGGCTCGCGCTCTGGCCGTACCAGCTGCCCTTGGCCGGCAGGATCGCAGGACCGCGCTTGGTCCACGGGCCGCGCGGCGACCACGACGTCGCGTGCAGCGTCGTGTAGGGCGCGACCGGGATGCGGCGCGGCGCGGCGGTCGCCTTGCGAGCTCCCAGGTAGTACATGTGCCACAGGCCCGTCTCGTCCTGCACGACCCAGGGCGACGACGCGGAGGCGGTGTCGTACGAAGCAGGGGTGCCGAGCCACAGCGCCTGGCCGTACGTCGTCCAGCTCGTGCCGTTGTCGGTCGAGTCGGCGAAGCACGCGATCCACCCCTGCGGGCCGGCGCCGTCGTAGTGCATGAGCAGGCGGCCGGGCTCGGCAGGGTCGGTGAACACGATGGCCTCGCGGGCGCCGAGGTCGTCCACCCCGCCGGGCGCGGTGCCGTGCTTCAGCACCGGGCCGTGGTCGATGACCGGCAGTCGCACGGACGGCGGCGCCGCCGCTGCGGCCTGTGCCTGAGCGTGCGGGAGCGCCATCGCTCCCCCGGCGAGGGCAGCGCCGTAGAGCACCTGCCGACGTGACAGCTCCACCGCACTCCCCCCTTGGACTCCCCCGGGACAACGCCTGAGCCCGCCGACCGTGTCGTCCGAGCGGTCTCAGGTCCCGATGAAGTTCATGATATGCCGGGGCGTACCGGTCAGGTGCGGCGACGCACCACGTGACTTCCGGCGGCCGCACCGAGCAG
>JAODNF010000280.1 GCA_025464915.1 Frankiales bacterium
AGGTTGAAGTTGCGCACCTGCGCGTCGACGGACGTGTTGCTCCCTCGCGAGGCGAGGATGCCACCGCCGATGCCGAGCCCGACGGCGACGATGAGCCCGAGGGCGATGAGGGACAGCGAGTACGGCCGCCGGGGCTCGTCCTCCCAGTCCTCGAGGTCCTCCTCCTCGCCCGCCAGGGCTGCGGGCAGGGCCGAGCTGATCTTGGTGTCGAACCGCTGGAGCAGTCCCTCGCGCTCCGCGTCGGGCAGGGCCACGACGGTCAGCCCGCTGAGCAGCCGCCGAGACCGCTCCATGGCGTCGATCGCGTCGGAGCACCGATCGCAGGACTGGGCGTGCCGGCGGGTCGTCGCGTCGCGGGCGGCGGTCGCGCCGCCCTCGGCCAGCCGGGCCAGCGCGGCCAGGTCCACGACGTGACCGGACAGGCTGAGCGACGGTCCTCCGAGCAGCGCCGGCAGGAACGCGAGCCGCGCCGCCCCGACGACCTCCATGGCGCTGTTGGCGTCGAGGAGGAGGACGGTCCCGACGGAGGTCGCGGGCAGGTCGTAGGAGTCGCGCAGCAGCAGGGCCGCCCGCTCCCGCTCGGGCCGGGACTCGAGCGCCTCGGCGAGCCGGGTCTGGGCGGCGTCCGTGGACAGCACGCCACCGCCGACGGGCAGGTCGTCGTCGGAGGTCGTACCGGCCGCCTGGCGGGCCAGCACCCGGGCGCGTGCGAACCACCAGCCGACAGGGTCCTCGAGCTCACCGCCGCGGGCCGCCTCGACGAGGTCGTCGGCGCTGCGCTCGACGACGTCGATGGCCTGCTCGGGAGCGACCCCGAGTCGCCGGACGGCGTCGTGGACCCGGTCCGCGTGCACGCGCACGACGGCCAGCAGGTCGTCGGCGGTCGTCACTGTGTCTCCTTCTCGCGGCGCGACTACTAACTTAGGCGCGTGATCGTCGACCTGCGCAGCGACACCCTGACCCGACCGACGCCAGGCATGCGCCAGGCGATGGCCGCCGCCGACGTCGGTGACGACGTCTACGGCGAGGACCCGACGATCAACGCGCTCGAGGAGCGCGTCGCCGGTCTGTTCGGCCACGACTCGGCCGTGTTCGTGCCCTCGGGGACGATGGGCAACCAGATCTGCCTGCGCCTGGTCGTGCCGGCGGCGGGTGAGCTGCTCTGCGACGCCGACGCCCACGTCGTGACCTACGAGCACGGGGGAGCGGCGCAGCACGGCGGGATCCAGTCCCGGACCTACCAGGGCGGACTGGCCACCGTCGAGGGCGTCGCGCGGGAGCTGCGTCCCGCGGGCTGGGGCACCGTCCCGACGGCAGCCGTCAGCGTCGAGCAGACCCACAACCGCGGCGGGGGTGCGGTGCACTCGCTCGAAGTCCTGACCGGGCTCCGGGAGCTGACCCTGGCGAACGGCGCGCTCCTGCACTGCGACGGCGCGCGCATCTGGAACGCCCACGTCGCCTCGGGGGTACCGCTCGACGCGTACGGCTCGCTGTTCGACACCCTCTCGGTCTGCCTGTCGAAGGGGCTGGGCGCGCCGGTCGGCTCGGTCGTCGTCTGCAGCGCCGAGCTGGCCACCGAGGCGCGGGTCCTGCGCAAGCGACTCGGCGGAGGCATGCGCCAGGCCGGTGTGCTGGCCGCCGCCGGCCTCTACGCCCTCGACCAGCACGTGGAGCGGCTCGCCGAGGACCACGCCCGCGCGGCCCGTCTCGGCGCTGCCCTCGGCGTGACGACCGAGACCAACATCGTCCCGATCACGGTGCCGGACGCGCGCGCGTTCGCAGACGCCGCCCGGTCAGAGGGGGTGCTGCTGGGTGTCGTCGGGCCCCATCGGGTGCGCGCCGTGGTCCACCTCGACGTCGACGACGACGGCATCGACCACGCGATCAAGGCCCTGCCTCCACTCGTTCACGCGCTGAGCGCCTGACAGGCGGCCGTCCGAGCGTGGAGCGGGCCGAGTCAGGGCCGCCTGTCGTGAAGACGTGGAGGCACCCCTCCGTCAGCTGACGAGGCGGCGGCCGACGAGCGGGGGCAGGTCGACGCAGGCCTTGGCCAGCTCGGTCAGGTCCTCGCCGAACAGCGCCTGCGGCCCGTCGCAGAGCGCGGCCTGCGGGTCCGGGTGGACGTCGACGATGATCGCGTCGGCCCCGGCCGCGATGGCCGCGCGGGACAGCGGGACGACCAGGTCGCGCTTGCCACCGGAGTGGGACGGGTCCACGACGACCGGCAGGTGGCTCAGGCTGTGCACCATCGGCACCGCAGCGATGTCGAGGGTGTTGCGGGTGGCGGTCTCGAACGTCCGGACGCCGCGCTCGCACAGCACGATGTCGAGGTTGCCGCGCTGCGCGATGTATTCGGCGGCCATCAGCCACTCCTCGTACGTCGCCGTCATGCCGCGCTTCAGCATCACCGGCTTGCCGGCCGAGCCGACGGCCTGCAGCAGGGCGAAGTTCTGCATGTTGCGGGTGCCGACCTGGAGCATGTCGGCCCACTCCGCGACGAGCGGCACGTCGGCCGCGTCGACGACCTCTGTGACAACCGGCAGGCCGGTCTCCTCGCGCACCTCGGCGAGGATCCGCAGGCCCTTCTCGCCGAGCCCCTGGAACGCGTACGGCGACGTGCGCGGCTTGTAGGCCCCACCGCGCAGCAGCGTCGCGCCCGCGCCCTTGGCCATCAGCGCGGCGGCCAGGGTCTGCTCGGGCGTCTCGACGGCGCACGGCCCGGCGATGAGGGTGAACGTGTCCGGGCCGATCGGCACCCCGGCTACCTGCACGGTCGTCGCCTCGGGGTGGTGCTCGCGGCTGACGAGCTTGTAGGGCTTGCTGACCCGCACGACCTCGCCGACGCCCGGCATGGTGCGCAGGTTGAGCGACTGGAAGGCCGCGATGTCGCCGACCAGGCCCACGATCGTGCGCTGCACGCCGCGGCTGATGAACGCGGACCCGCCGGCGGACTCGACGCGGGCGACGACGGCGTCGACGTCCTCAGCGGTTGCCTCGGGGCGCATCACGACGACCATGGGGCTTGCTCCTCAAACGAAAGAACCCCGGGGCAGGGGCTCCGGGGCTCTGGTGGGGTCAGGTGCGTCAGCAGGCACCCGACCGGGAGTCCCGGCCGGGAAAGACGTACCAGTAGCTGCGCACGCCATCACGGTACCTCAGACCTCGAGCCGCTCGACCTGAGGGGGCGGGCTACCCACCTCGGTCATCAGCATGGCCGCGAGGACCAGTACCGCGCCTGCCAGGGTGCGCAGACCCAGCACCTCGCCGGCCAGCGCGACGGCGAAGATCCCGCTGAACACCGGTTCCATGGTCATGATCACGGCCGCGCGAGTCGGGGCCAGGTGCGCCTGCGCCCACGTCTGCACGACGAAGGCGAGCGCGGTCGCTGCGAGCGCGGTCAGCGCGAGCGCACCCCAGACACCCGCGTCCGGCGGGACGACCAGCCCGCCCGGCGCCGCGAAGACCGCGCACATCAGTGCGGTCGTCAGCAGCTGCACCACGGCCAGCCCGTAGGCGTCGTGGTCCTTGGCCCACTCCCCGAGCCCGACGATGTGCAGGGCGAACGCCGCGGCACACCCGAGGGTCAGCAGCTCGCCGCTGCCCACGCGGAGCCCGTGCAGGCTGAGCAGCCCGAGCCCGACCGTGGCGAGGGCGACCGCGGCCCAGGCCGACCGCCCGGGCGGCCTGCGCAGGATGACGGCGGCGCCGACCGGCGTGAGCACGACGAACATGCC
>JAODNF010000290.1 GCA_025464915.1 Frankiales bacterium
ATCGTCACGCCAGACCTGGAGGCCCGCGGTTACAAGGTCTTCACCGTCTCGGCCGTCTCCAGGCTCGTGCTAAAGGAGCTGTCCTTAGCGCTCGCAGATGAGATCTCGACCTGGCGCGCGGCCCAGCCCGTCGAGGAGGCGACCCGGATCGTGCTCCGACCGACCGCGGTCGACGACCTCGGCTTCGACGTGCACCTCGACGCCGACGGCATCTACGTCGTCACCGGCGCGAAGCCCGAGAAGTGGGTGCAGCAGACCGACTTCAACCTCGACGAGGCAACCGGCTACCTCGCCGACCGGCTGGCACGTCTCGGCGTGGAGAAGAAGCTCGCCGAGATGGGTGCCGAGCCCGGCGTGGAGGTCTCGATCGGCGACGTCGTCTTCGACTGGCAGCCCACCCTGCTCGAGGAGTTCGCCTCCGGCATGCGCGGCCAGGACGTCCGGTTCGAGAACCGCAGCCGGACCGGTGCCGAGCAGCGCCGCCTCGAGAAGGACCTGCGCCGCGCGGAGCGCCTGGGACTGGACCTCGACGGCCTCGGCGAGGAATGAGCTCGACCGCACCCGTAGGGTCAGCGGTGTGAGCAGGGAGGCCATCGCAGGTGCGCAGCGCCTGGTCGTGAAGGTCGGGTCGTCCTCGTTGACAACCGCGGCGGGTGGCCTCGACGTCGCGCGGCTCGACGCCCTCGTCTCGTCACTCGCGACGCGCCCCGGCCTGGTCCTGGTCTCCAGCGGTGCCATCGCTGCCGGGCTCGCGCCGCTCGGGCTCGCCAAGCGGCCCCGAGACCTGGCGACCCAGCAGGCTGCCGCGTCGGTCGGACAGGCCGAGCTCGTCCATGCGTACTCGCTGTCGTTCGCCCGGCACGGGCGCACCGTCGGGCAGGTGCTGCTCACCGCCGACGACGTGGTGCGACGCGCGCACTACCGCAACGCGCAGACGACGCTGGACCGGTTGATCGCCCTCGGCGTCGTGCCGGTCGTCAACGAGAACGACGCGGTCGCGACCGACGAGATCCGCTTCGGGGACAACGACCGCCTCGCCGCCCTGGTCGCTCACATCGTCCGGGCCGACGCGCTCGTCCTGCTCAGCGACGTCGACGGCCTGCACGACGGGGACCCGCGCAAAGCGGGCACCTCTCTCATCTCGTCGGTGAGCTCGCCGGCCGATCTGGACGGCGTCCAGGTCGGCGGCGTCGGGTCGGGCGTCGGCACCGGCGGCATGGCCTCGAAGGTCGACGCCGCGCGGGTCGCGACTGCGGCCGGCATCCCGGTGCTCCTCGGTTCCGCCGCGTCCGTGCTGGACCTGCTGAACGGCGAGGGCGGGACGTACTTCGCCCCGACCGGCGGCCGCACCTCGGCACGTTTGCTGTGGCTGGCGCACGCCTCGACGCCCCGGGGCCAGCTGGTCCTCGACGACGGCGCGGTGAAGGCGGTCTGCGAGCGACGGCTGTCCCTCCTGCCCGCCGGCATCACCGAGGTGCGCGGCGAGTTCGTCGCCGGCGACCCGGTCGAGCTGGTGTCGACGGCTGGTGTCGCGGTGGCCCGCGGGCTGGTGGCGTACGACGCGGCCGAGCTGCCCGTGCTGCTCGGGACGTCGACGAAGGACACGGGGCGCAAGGAGGTCGTTCACCGCGACGACCTCGTCGTTCTAGCTGTCGAGAGCAGGGTCGACGTCAGTCGCTGATCCGTCCTTGAGGCCGCTGCGCGCCTGGGCGACGAGCTGCTGCACGTGCGCCTCCACCTCGTGCGGATCGAGTCCCAGCGTGCGCCCGATGTGCACCGACCAGACCTCCGACCGGAGGTTCGTCTCGAAGTCGAGCTGCGAGCGGACGTCCGCACGCGCGGCCTGCCGGTTCTGGCTGATCATCACGAAGGTCGACAGGAAGATCGCCTCGAGGCTGACGATGAGGGTGAGCAGCCCGAAGGGGAAGCCGTCGAACGACGCGAGCCCGAAGGCGCCCACGTTCATCAGGACCCATGCGGCGAACCAGCCGACGTGGATGTACACGAACGACAACGACCCGGCGAAAGCGGTCACGGCGTCGGTCACGTCGTCCTGCGCCTTCCGGACGGAAGCCCACAGCTCCTTCTCGTGCCGGGTGTGCACCTCTGTCATGACCCAAGGGTGACTGCCCAAGGGCATCCGAGCGCGTTCGGCGCGCCGACGGGGCGGAGGTGTCGCGTGTCGCGCGCCTGCGGGCGTGCGGTCCCGCGAGATCAGGACGCCTACGCTGGTGGCATGAGCGAGGTCCTCGACGCCGCCCGCCGCGCGAAGGTGGCTGCCGCCGCGCTGGCGCCCCTGCCGCGCAAGGTGAAGGACGCGGCGCTGCTCGCCATGGCCGATGCCCTGGTGGCTGAGACGCCCCGCATCCTCGAGGCGAACGCCATCGACGTCGCCGCAGCGCGAGAGGCAGGTACGGCCGAAGGGCTCGTCGACCGGCTCGCGCTCACGGAGTCGCGGGTGGCCGCCATGGCGGACGGGCTCCGGCACGTCGCGACGCTGCCCGACCCCGTCGGTGAGGTGATCCGCGGCGGGGTGCTGCCCAACGGCCTGGAGATCCGCCAGACCCGGGTGCCGCTCGGCGTCGTCGGGATCGTCTACGAGGCCCGGCCCAACGTGACGGCTGACGCGGCCGGTCTCTGCATCAAGAGCGGCAACGCCGTGCTGCTGCGCGGATCCGCGTCGGCGTACCAGTCAAACACCGTCATCGTTTCGGTCCTGGCCGAAGCGGCGACCGGTCTTCCGAAGGATGCGATCCAGCTCGTGCCCGGCACCGACCGGTCGTCCGTCGAGGAGCTGATGAGGGCCCGCGGACTCGTCGACGTGCTGATCCCGCGCGGCGGCGCGTCGCTGATCCAGTCCGTCGTCGCGAACAGCACGGTGCCGGTCATCGAGACCGGCGTCGGCAACTGCACAGTCTTCGTCGACGCCTCGGCCGACCTCGAGAAGGCCGTCGCGATCATCGTCGACGCGAAGGTGTCGCGGCCCTCGGTCTGCAACGCCG
>JAODNF010000298.1 GCA_025464915.1 Frankiales bacterium
GGGCCGCCAGCACACGGGACTGCACGTCGCCGCAGGCGGTCAGCGCCTCGGCCGGCGTCGCGGCGGTGACCTCGACAGCCAGCACGACGCCGACCGCGTCCGGGACCGCCTGCCCGGCCGCGGACCCGGACGTCGTCACGATGCGCTCTGTCATGGGGCGAACACTAGGCTCGCCGGACCATGAGCGTCCTGGACCGCAACGACCTCCGCAGCCGGGTTCAGCTGGCTCTCGACGCCTTCCTCGACGCCCACGAGCCGTCGTTGCTGGCGATGGCCGACGAGCTCGCCCCGTTGGCGGACGAGGTCCGCGCGTTCCTCTCCGGCGGCAAGCGGCTCCGCCCCGGCTTCTGCTTCTGGGGGCACCTCGGCGCCGGCGGCAAGGACTCCGACGACCTGGTCCGCGCGGCCGCGTCGCTCGAGCTGTTCCAGGCCGCGGCGATCATCCACGACGACGTCATGGACGGCAGCGACACCCGACGCGGCCGGCCGGCCGTCCATCGCCGGTTCGCCGCGATGCACGGTGAGCAGTTCGGCACCGGCGCGGCCATCCTGCTCGGCGACCTGTGCCTGTCCTGGTCGGACGAGATGCTCGTCGGGTCCGGCTTGCTCACCGAGCAGAGCCGCGCCGTCTTCGACACGATGCGTGCCGAGCTGATGGCCGGGCAGTACCTCGACCTGCTCGAGCAGGCCACCGGCGGTGGCACGGTCGAGTCCGCACTGAGGGTCGCCCGCTACAAGTCGGCGAAGTACACGATCGTCGAACCGCTCCACCTCGGCGCCACCACCGCCGCCGCCGGTCCGGAGGTCCTCGAGGCCTACTCCGCCTACGGGCTCCCCCTCGGCATCGCCTTCCAGCTCCGCGACGACCTCCTCGGGGTCTTCGGAGACCCGGCCGTCACCGGCAAGCCCGCCGGCGACGACCTGCGCGAGGGCAAGCGCACCGTCCTCGTCGCGACAGCGCTCCGGTCGGCGACGGGCGCGCAGGCGGAAGTCGTACGGACGAGGCTCGGCGATCCGGGCCTGGACGCCGACGGCGTCGCCGCGCTGCAGCAGGTGCTCGTCGAGACCGGCGCCGTCGACGAGGTCGAGGCCCGCATCACCAGCAGCACCGAGGAGGCCCTGGCTGCACTCGACGACCGCGTTGCCGGCGAGGCCCGCGAGGCGCTCCGCGACCTCGCGATCGAGGCCACCGTCCGGCAGACCTGACGTCGTACCCTGGACGGGTGACTGCGCCCACGCTCGCCGCCAACGACCTGTGCCACTGCGGCAGCGGCCGCAAGTACAAGCGCTGCCACCGCATCGCCGACCTCGACCCGCAGCGGGCGGCTGCGGACGAGGCGCGCAAGGAGGCCGCGGCGCGGGAGGCCGAGCGCTACGTGAAGCCGGGCAGGCTGAGCCCGCGCCGTGAGGTGCCGGCCAGCATCGACAAGCCTCCGTACGCGCACGACCCGACGGGCCGCCCCGGGGTGCGCGAGTCGAGCGCCCCCAAGGACCCCGAGACGCTGGAGCGGATGCGTCGCGCCGGCAGGGCGGCGGCGGAGGTGCTCGCCGTGGTCGGCGCCGCGGTCCGTCCCGGCATCACGACCGACGAGCTCGACGCGATCGCGCACGAGGAGTGCCTGAAGCGTGGCGGCTACCCGTCGCCGCTGGGCTACAACGGCTTCCCGAAGTCGCTGTGCACCTCGGTCAACGAGGTCATCTGCCACGGGATCCCGGACAGCACCGTCCTGAAGGACGGCGACATCGTCAACCTCGACGTCACGATCTACCTCGACGGCGTGCACGGCGACACCAACGCGACGTTCCTCGTCGGCGAGGTCGACGACGACAGCAAGCGGCTCGTCGAGGTCACCCGCGAGTGCCTCGCCAAGGGCATCGAGGCCGTCCAGCCCGGTGGAACGGTCCGTGACATCGGCAAGGCCATCCAGGCGCACGCCGAGGCGCACGGCTACGGCGTCGTCCGGGCCTTCGTGGGCCATGGCATCGGCCGCGCGTTCCACTCCGAGCCGCAGGTCTTCCACTACGACAACCCGCAGGCCCGCCAGCGGCTCGAGCCGGGGATGACCTTCACCATCGAGCCGATGATCACGATCGGCGACTGGCGGCACGAGATGTGGGACGACGGGTGGACCGCCGTGACCAAGGACCGCAGCCGCACCGCGCAGTTCGAGCACACGCTGGTCGTCACCGAGGCCGGCGCCGAGATCCTCACCCAGCTCTAGCCGCGAATGGACACTGCGCTGCGCTTTCGGACCCGGAAAGCGCAGCGCAGTGTCCATTCGCGGGGGGTCGGGCTGGTGCTGGTCGTCGCGGCCTGCTCGGGCGGGTCGCCGGCGCCGGAGGTGATTGCGCCGCCGAGCCCGGAGAAGCAGGTCCTGCAGGCCGGCAGGGGCGACGTGACGCTGACGGCGGGGACCTACTACTCCCCCGTCGACTTCGTTCCCGCGCTGGCGATCACGGTGCCAGCCGGCTGGACGAGCGCGCATCGCGGCGACGACGCGTTCGACCTCGGCACCGACGGCGTCGTCGTCGTCCTCGACACGCCCACCGGTGACACCGTCGGACCGGTGCTGCAGGCGATGAAGGCGAAGGCGTCGCACCCGGTCGCCGTGGCGGGGACGCTCGACGGGCAGCCCGCGACCGGTTTCGACACGACCGGCGGCGCCGGCGAGATCCTCGCGAGCCCGGGCGGGACGCTGTCGCTCGACTACGCGGCCGGTCAGCGGGTGCGGGTGCTGGGCGCCGACGTCGACGGGGTGCCCCTCCTGGCCGTCGTCCTGGTCCGTGACGGGCGGCAGTGGCCGACCAAGCTGCCCGAGGCACAGGCACTGCTGGCGGGTGTCGGCCCTGGCTAGCCTCACAGGGGTGCGCACCGTGAAGGGCCCGACCGACCGGGTAGTCGTCGTCGGGGCCGGCCTGTCCGGCCTCAGCACCGCGCTGCGACTCGCCGGTGCCGGCCGGCAGGTCACGGTCCTCGAGCGCGCCGACGGGCCCGGTGGCCGGGCCGGCCTGCTGGAGCTCGAGGGCTACTCCTTCGACACCGGGCCGACGGTCCTCACGATGCCGTCGCTCATCGAGGACGCCCTCGCGTGCGTCGACGAGCGCCTCGAGGACTGGCTCGACCTGATGCCGGTGGAGCCGCTCTACCGCGCCTTCTACCCCGACGGCTCGACGCTCGACGTGCACGCCGACCGGGGGGCGATGGCCGAGGAGGTCCGCCGGGTCTGCGGCCCGGAGGAGGCCCGGGGCTACGAGCGGTACGTCGACTTCGTGTCGCAGCTGTACCGGCTCGAGATGCGGGACTTCATCGACCGCAACACCGACTCGCCGCTGGGGCTGCTGACCCCCAACCTCGCGCGGCTGGCCGCGATCGGCGGCTTCCGCCGGCTGGCGCCGAAGGTCTCGTCGTACCTCAAGGACCCACGCACCCAGCGGCTGTTCTCGTTCCAGAGCATGTACGCCGGGCTCGCCCCGCAGGACGCCCTGGCCCTCTACGCCGTGATCGCCTACATGGACTCCGTGGCGGGCGTGTTCTTCCCACGGGGCGGGATGCACGCGGTGCCACGTGCCCTCGCCGGAGCCGCCGAGAAGCACGGCGTGACCTTCCGCTACGGCGAGGAGGTGGCCCGCGTCGTCGTCGAGAGCGGCCGCGCGACCGCGGTGGAGACGACGACCGGTGACCGGATCCCGGCGGACGCCGTCGTCCTGACGACCGACGTGCCCGCCGACCTGTTCCCGCCCCGCAGGCAGCGGCGCCTCCGGCACTCGCCGTCGTGCTTCGTCCTGCTGGCCGGCTCGTCCGCGACGTTCGCGAGGACCGCCCACCACAACCTGCACTTCGGCCGGGCCTGGGAGTCGACCTTCCGCGAGCTCATCAGGGACGGGTCCCTCATGTCGGACCCGTCGCTGCTCGTCACCCGGCCCACGGCCTCCGACCCGTCCCTGGCGCCGCCGGGCAAGGAGTCGTACTACGTCCTGCTCCCTACCCCCAACACCGACGCCGGGATCGACTGGGAGGTCGTCGGTCCGCGATACCGCGACGAGGTCGTCGCCAGGCTGGAAGGCCTGGGATACAAGGGTTTCGGCGACGCCATCGAGGTCGAGCACGTGACGACGCCGGCTGACTGGCAGCGCCTCGGCATGGCGCACGGCACGCCGTTCGGCCCGGCACACACGTTCCGGCAGACGGGTCCCTTCCGGCCGGGCAACCTGCTGCTGGAGAACGTGGTCCGGGCCGGCTCGGGCACCCGGCCCGGTGTCGGCGTGCCGATGGTGCTCATCAGCGGCCGGCTCGCGGCCGAGCGGGTCACCGGATGAGCCTGGAGCAGGCCTACGCCACCTGCCGCGACCTGCACCGCCGGCACGGTCGCAGCTACTACCTGGCCACCCGGCTGCTGCCGGCGCACAAGCGCCCGGCCGTGCACGCGCTGTACGGGTTCGCACGCTGGTGCGACGAGATCGTCGACGACCTCGCCTCGACGCTCACGCCCGAGCAGAGGGCGGACGCGCTCGACGCCTTCGGGCGCGCCGCGCTCGACGGGACGAGCGACCACGACGTCGCGGTCGCCCTGCGGGACACCATGGCACGCTGGGACATCCCGCCGGACCACGTGGTGGCCTTCCTGCGATCGATGCGGATGGACCTGACCGTCGCGAGCTACAAGACCTACGACGACCTCCTCGACTACACCCACGGGTCGGCCGCGGTCATCGGGCTGCAGATGCTGCCCGTCCTCGAGCCGGTCGTACCGCGCGAGGTCGCCGCGCCCTACGCGGCCGACCTCGGGACCGCCTTCCAGCTCACCAACTTCCTACGCGACGTGGGCGAGGACCTCCAGCGCCACCGCGTCTACCTGCCGCTCGAGGACCTCGACGCGTTCGGGGTCACGGTCGACCAGCTGCGCGCCGGTGACGTCGACGCGCGGTTCCGGCGGCTGATGGCGTTCGAGGTCGCCCGCACCCGGGAGCTCTACCGGACCGCCGCCGTCGGCATCCGGTTGCTGCACCCGTCGTCGCGTCGGTGCATCTCACTCGCGTTTCGCCTGTACGGCGGGATCCTCGACGAGATCGAGCGCGCCGACTACCGGGTGCTCGACCGGCGGGTGAGTGTGCCCTCGTGGAGACGAGCGGCGGCAGTGCTGAGGGTGTAGAAGGTGCTGTTATGCGTCGGTCAACCGGACTCCTGGCCTCGAGCGTGCTCGCCCTCACCGGCCTGCCGCTGCTGCACGCCCCCGCCACGGCGGCGCCCGCCTGCCCGGCTCCCCCGAAGCTGACCTTCAGCGCGCCGACCTACGTCGACAAGACCCGTGCCGGCGGTGAGCCCCTCGTCGCGACCTACCCGAACGGCCGGCTGCTCTACTCGAGCCACGCCGGCACGACGCACTTCTTCACTCCGGCGGCCGTGAACCCCGGCTCCACCGCCTTCGTGCAGAACTACGCCGGCCAGACCTACGTCTGGACCAGCGACGACAACGGCAGGACGTGGACGTTCCGGCCCCGCATCGTGCCCGGCCAGGGCGTCGCGGGCTCCGGGTTCTCCGACCCCGAGTTCGCCATCGACAGCGCCGGCAACGTCTTCTTCT
Source organism: Frankiales bacterium (assembly GCA_025464915.1). Taxonomy (GTDB): domain Bacteria; phylum Actinomycetota; class Actinomycetes; order Mycobacteriales; family SCTD01; genus RYN-111. Next base: position 5,583 of record JAODNF010000298.1, read on the forward strand.
CCGAGATCAACCTCGCCAACGTCGCCGTGTCGGCGAGCGCGGACAAGGGCAGCACCTGGTCGCTGCAGAACCTCGCGGGCGCCGTCCTCACCGATCGGCAGTGGATGGAGGCCGACCGCAAGGACGAGCTGTACTTCGTCGCCAACGGCCAGCCGGGCGGGACCGGCACCGGCATCCAGAGCGGTCACTACATCAGCAAGAGCACCGACGGCGGCAAGACGTTCACCAACGCGATCAGCGACAGCGTCGGGGGCGAGGGCGTCGGCGACATCCGCGTCGACAAGCGCAACGGCACCGTCTACGAGGCCCACCTGACGGGCGGCAAGCTGTCGATCGCCGCCTTCCGCAACGCCCGCAGCGGCGACCTGAAGGCCACCGACACGAACCTCGTGGCCGACAAGGTCGCCATGACCTCGCACTGGCCGGACTTCGACCTCGACCCGGAGGGCAACCTCTACATCACCTGGTCCGAGAGCGGATCGGGCGGCCGAGCAGCCGGCATCTGGTACTCGCGCTCGACGACGGCCGGCCGCACCTGGTCGGAGCCCGTCAAGGTCAGCACCGGCAGCCACACGACGATCTGGCCCTGGCTCGGCGTCGGCGACAAGGGCCGGGTCGGCATCGCCTGGCTGGAGGCGGACCGGGCGCTTCCGCGCAACGACGCGCAGACGAGCGGCAGCTACGGCTGGCGGATCGTGGCTGCCGCGACGACGACCGGCCTCGGCTGCGCGCGGTTCACCGAGGCGGTCGCGACCCCCACGCCGATCCACGCCGGGACGATCTGCCAGAGCGGCACGACCTGCCAGGCGACCCTGACCGACCGGCGGCTCGGCGACTACTTCTCGGTCGACGTCGACAACACCGGGCGGATGTACGTCGGCTATGCCGACACGCGGGTGCCGGCCGCGGTCTCGCTCCCTGCCTTCGTCCGACAGAAGGGCGGGCCGTCCCTGCTCGTTCCGCAGAGCGGCACCACGCGGACCCCGACCGCGACGACCGGCATGCCGCCGGTGAAGGTGCCCGCCAAGGTGCTGCCAGGTGGCTCCCTCGCGGCTACCGGTCTCGGCGACCTGCTCCCGCTGTGGGGCGCTCTGGCGCTCGGCCTGTGCCTCGTCCTGGCGCGCCCCAGAAGGTCCACCAGCTGAGCGTCTGCACGACCAGCGCGAAGCCGAACAGCAGGTCCTCGACGGGGGCGAACACGAAGCGTGTGCCGAGGACCGCGGCCGGGTCGTACGTCACCACCTGCCAACCCGTGAGCACGCCGTTCGTCATGAGCTGGAAGCCGAGGATGATGGCGTAGGCGATCCAGAACGCCTGCTGCGCCAGGACTCTCGTCCTCAGCACCACGAGATCGAGCAGCACCGTCGCCGGGACGGCGAGCAGTGCCGCGGTCGTGTACGTCACGGTCGCTTCCGTCGTACCGCCTCGAAGCCCAGCACCGAGCAGACCGGGATCACCACGAAGAACGCGAGCTCCTCCAGCGGCAGGCCCAGCACCCGCGGGGAGAGCACCTGCGACGGGTCGAACCGCCAGTGGTGCGCGTGCACCGCCAGCACGTCCCACGTCACGAAGACCGCTGCGACCGGCAGCAGCGTGAGCAGCAGCCGGCGCCCCTGCCGGTAGACGCCGACGTGAAGGACCAGCTCCAGCGGCAGGGTGCCGAGCAGGCAGGCTCCGAGCACGAGCAGGTACGTCACAGCCGCTCCTTGAAGGCCGCCGCGGCAGCCCGTGGGTCGGCGGCCTCGGTGAGGGCGCGGACGACGACGACCCGAGTTGCGCCGGCCTCGAGCACCTGCTCGAGGTTGTCGAGGTCGATGCCGCCGATGGCGAACCAGAGCCGGTCGGTGCCGAGCGACGCGGCGAAGCGCGTGAGGTCGAGCCCCGCGGCCGGGCGCCCCGGTTTCGTCGGCGTCGGCCAGGTCGGCCCGACGCAGAAGTAGTCGACGCCCTCCTCGACCGCTGCCGCCGAGACCTGGGCCTGGTCATGGGTCGAGCGGCCGATGAGCACGCCCTCACCGAGGAGCGCCCGGGCGGCAGCGACAGGGAGGTCCTCCTGCCCCAGGTGCAGGACGTCCGCGCCCGAGGCGTGCGCCACGTCGGCCCGGTCGTTGACGGACCAGAGGGCGCCGTGCCGCTCGGCGACCTCGCGGACGATCGACAGCAGCTCGAGCTCGCGGCGTGCCTCGATCCCCTTCTCCCGCAGCTGCACCACGTCGACGCCACCGGCCAGGACCTCCTCGAGGAACTCCGCGAGATCGGGCCGGTCAGGCGTGCACAGGTACAGCCGGGCGTCCTGCAGCCGCGCTGCTCGAGCCTCCGGCGGCATGAGATCAGCCACCCGCGACCGCCCGGACCAGCTCGAGCACGTCGCTGTCCTGCAGGGTCACGGCGGGCACCTCGGAGGGGACGAGCGCGACCCCGTTCAGCTCGACCACGACCGAGCGCACCGGAAGCCCGAGCTGCTCGAGAAGAGCCACCAGGGACGTACCGTCCCCGACGTCGCGGGCCTCGCCGTTGACCGTCAGGCGCATCAGAAGGCGAGGGCCTGCGCGCGCCGCTTGACCTCGGTCGCGCGGTTCTCGTGCAGGGCCTGGAACGGCGTGCCCGGCAGCGAGTCGTCCTCGGTCGTGAGCCAGCCGTACGACTCCTCCGGGGAGTACCCGGCGTCGTGCAGGAGCGTCAGGACCCCGAACAGGTGCTTCACGGGGACGTCGCCGTCGAGGGCCTCGTCGGGCACGACGATGCCCTCGTCGGTCCGGATGGCGAGCAGCTTGTGCTCGCTGATGAGCGTCTTGACAGCGTTGGTGGAGATGCCCATCCGCTCGGCCACCTCGGTATACGTCAGCACGGCACGAGCCTACGGGTTGACCGTGCCCCGCTCAGACGTGAAGATCCTTCACATGTGGCGGAACTGGGCCGGCAACCAGGCGATGTCCCCTGCGCAGGTCATGCACCCGCGCGGGACGGACGAGATCGCGGCGGCGGTGAAGGAGGCGGCGTCCGGCGGGCGTCGCGTGAAGGCGATCGGCTCCGGTCACTCGTTCACGGGGATCGGCCTGACGGACGGCGTGCTGCTGCAGCTCGACCGGCACGCCGAGCTCATCAAGGTCGACCAGGAGAGCAAGCAGGTCACCGTTGCCGCCGGCATGCCGCTGAGCACGCTGAACGCGACCCTGATCGAGAACGGCCTCGGACTGACCAACATGGGCGACATCGACGTCCAGACGGTCTCCGGCGCGATCTCGACCGGGACCCACGGCACCGGCCGGGCCAGCGGCTCGATCGCACACCAGGTCGCGGGACTCGAGCTCGCGCTCGCCGACGGCTCCGTCGTCAACTGCTCGCGTCAGGAGCGGCCCGAGCTGTTCGAGATGGCCCGGGTCGGGCTCGGCGCGCTCGGTGTCATCACGGCTGTCACGTTCCAGGCCGAGCCGATGTTCGCCCTCACCGCCGACGAGCGGCCGATGCCGCTCGACGACGTGCTCGACGGCTTCGAGGAGCTGGTCGCGGGCAACGAGCACTTCGAGTTCTACTGGTTCCCCCACACCCGGGTGGCGCTGACGAAGCGCAACAACCGGTCGACCGAGCTGGCACCGCTGTCGAGGCGCCGGGCCTGGGTCGACGACGAGCTGCTGTCGAACAAGGTCTTCGAGGCGACCTGCCGCGCCGGCGCCCTGATGCCCCGGATCATCCCCGGCATCAACAAGGTCGCCGCCCGCGCGCTGTCGGCCCGCACTTACACCGACGTCGCGCCGCACGTGTTCACGTCGCCGAGGAAGGTGCGCTTCTGCGAGATGGAGTACGCCGTCCCGCGGGCTGACCTGCCCGCCGTATTCCGCGAGCTGACGACGCTCCCCGAGAGCATGGGCGAGCGGATCAGCTTCCCGGTCGAGTGCCGAGTCGCGCCGGCCGACGACATCCCGCTGTCGACCGCGAGCGGTCGCGACTCCGCGTACATCGCCGTGCACGTCTTCCGGGGCACCCGGTTCGACCGGTACTTCGACGCGGTCGAGAAGCTGATGGGCACGGTCGCGGGCCGGCCCCACTGGGGCAAGCTGCACAACCTCGATGCCGCCGTGCTGCGGGAGCGCTACCCGCGCTTCGACGACTTCCTCGCCGTCCGCAGGGAGCTCGACCCCGAGGGCGTGTTCCGCAACGCCTACCTCGACCGGGTGCTCGGCCCGGTGTAGTCGGCGACGTTGCGCAGGTTCTGCGCCGCGTAGCCGCGCCACAGCGGCACCAGCACGGCCCGGATCAGCAGGGTCCGTCCGGACTTGGGCAGGAACGTGTAGGTCCATGTGACCTCGGTCCGTCGGGCGTCGACCGCCGCGAACGACCAGTCGCCCTCGGCACCGCTGACCAGGGCCTTCAACGGTCCCGTCAGACCGGTCAGGCGGTAGCTGAACCCGGCCGGCACGTCGTACCGGGTCAGCTCCTCGTGGAACTGGCCGCCGTCCGACAGCCGGATGGTCCGGGTCTGGCCGACCGCGTCCCAGGCGCCGGTCTGGTCCTCGACGGCGACGACCGCCGGCAGGATGCCCTTCTTCTTGAACACCAGGGGAAGTGGCATCGGCGCCACGGTCCCGATCGCCTCCTCGAGAGGGAGGTCCAGCACCTGCTTCACGATCACCGGTACGCGTGTCATGGGCCACCGTAGATCCGGCTCAGCCTCGGCCGCCTGCCGTGGCGAGGGACCCCTGACGCCGAGAGGCCGCACCCAGGTCCTGGATGCGGCCTCTCGATAAGCGGTCGGGGCCGTGCACCCCCCTCAAGGGCACGGACCCGGTGGCCGCGTCTCCGTCAGAGTGCCGCCAGATAACACTTCGGCGTACAGGAAGCCGGACAGTTGATCCGAAAGGACCATGATCGAGTAGCCCGGTTCACCCGGATGCCGGTCATGGGCGTACTCCGACCCGGGTAACGTCGCAGGGTGAACGCACCGACTGCTGTGGAGCTGCGACGAGGGGTCCTCGCCGTCTCGGTGCTGCACGACCTCGACATCGAGCCCGCCAAGCTCGGCGTGACGCTTACGGACGTCCCACCGGTCTGGGTCTCCTGGGGCGAGTGCCGGCGCGCGCTGGCCGGGCACGACCCGGAGACGCCCGAGGGGCGCGAGCGGCTCGCCCGGTGGCTGCTCGCACGCCGCTGGGCGGCCGACGTCAGCCTGGACGACCTGCGCGCCCGGCTGCGCCCCGTCGGCCTGCCGGTCGACCACGTGCTGCACCCCGGTCTGGACTGGGTCCGGCGCCGCGTACTAGGCGACGCCCTCGACCTCGGCCTCGGCGCCGTGGACATCGACCCCTCCGACCCCGACCACGTGGTGCTGCTCCCTCAGCCGCTTCTCGACGCCGTCGGCCTCGACGCCGAGGTCGAGTGGCTGCAGGCCGAGGCCTACCTCGAGCGGATGGGGGCCGTCGCCGCCGGGCGCATGCGGCTGGACCCCAAGGGCCAGCTCCGCCCGATCGGCGACTGCGACGTCGTCACCCTGCTCGGCTCCGCGTCGCTCCGGACCGCCATCGCGTCGGAGGCCAACGGGCTCGGGGCCGTGGTCGCCCCGATGCGCAAGCGGGGCTGGACCAAGCTCGCCCTGATCGACCCCGCGTTCGGCCCCGCGGCCGCGGCGGCGACGGCCGTGGAGGACCGGGGCTTCGTACGCCCGTTGCTGGTCACCTCAGAGGAGCTCGCGCTCGCGGTGGAGGGCGGCCGGCCCAGGGACCTGGCGCTGCGCGACCCGTCCGCCGACGCCCCGTGGCTGCGCGACGTCCTCTACCGCTGAGGATCCCTGATACTGGGACGTGCGCCGTTTCGTCCTCGCCTCCGCCTCGCCTGCCCGGCTGAGGCTGCTCCGGGATGCCGGGCTCGCTCCTGAGGTGATCGTCAGCGGTGTCGTCGAGGACGTCGACGACGTCCTGGAGCTGGCCCGCCGCAAGGCCCGCGCGGTCGCCGCGACGACGCCGGACGCACTGATCCTGGGCTGCGACTCGATGCTGCTGCTCGACGGCGTCGCGCTCGGCAAGCCTTCCTCACCGGCGGAGGCAGTGGAGCGGTGGCAGGCGATGCGCGGCCGCTCCGGTGCGCTGCTGACCGGGCACGTGCTCGTCGACACCTCCGCGGGCAACGAGGCCTTCGCTGTGGTGTCGACGATCGTGCACTTCGGAACGCCGAGCGACGACGAGATCGCGGCCTACGTCATGACGGGTGAGCCGTTGCACGTCGCAGGAGCGTTCACCCTCGACGGCCGCTCAGCACCCTTCGTCGAGGGCATCGAGGGTGACCCGGGCAACGTCATCGGCGTCTCGCTGCCCACCGTGCGGCGGCTGCTGGCCACCCTCGGCGTCTCGGTGGTGGACCTGTGGAGCTGAAGATCGGGCCCATCGCGGTCGACTCCCCCGTCGTCCTGGCCCCCATGGCCGGCGTCACCAACGCGGCGTTCCGCGCGCTCTGCCGCTCCTTCGGCGGTGGCCTGTACGTCAGCGAGATGGTCTCCGCGCGCGCCCTCTGCGAGGGGCACGAGCGCACCTTCACGATGATCGCCGGGGCACCTGACGAACCGATCCGCTCCGTCCAGCTCTACGGCGTCGACCCCTACTGGGTGTCGGAGGCCGTGAAGCGGGTCGTCGACTGCGGCGTCGACCACATCGACATCAACTCCGGGTGCCCCTCGCCCAAGGTCACCCGTCGCGGCGGTGGCGGCGCCCTGCCGGCCCACCACGTGCTCTTCGGCGACATCGTGACGGCGGCGGTCAGGGCCGCGGGACCGGTCCCCGTCACGGTGAAGATGCGCAAGGGCATCGACGACGACAACCTGACCTACGTCGAGGCTGCCCGCGCCGCCGAGGACGCCGGCGTCGCGGCCATCGCCCTGCACGCCCGTACCGTCTACCAGCTCTACAGCGGGTTCGCCGACTGGGCGGCGATCGCCCACCTGAAGTCGGTCGTCTCCTCCGTACCTGTCCTCGGCAACGGCGACATCTGGTGCGGCGCCGACGGTGTCCGCATGGTCGCCGAGACCGGCTGCGACGGCGTCGTCGTCGGGCGCGGCTGCCTCGGCCGGCCGTGGCTGTTCCAGGAGCTCGCCGACGCCTTCGCCGGCCGTCCCGTCGCGACGCCGCCGACCCTGGGTGAGGTCGCCACGATCATGGCCCGGCACGCCCGGCTGCTCGTCGACCACATGGGGGACGAGCCCTTCGCCGTCCGTGACTTCCGCAAGCACACCGGCTGGTACCTCACCGGCTTCCCCGCGGGGGGCGAGATGCGCCGCAAGCTGGCGATGGCCGGCTCCCTCGCGGAGCTCGACGACCTGCTGGGAGCGCTCGACCCGACCGCCACACTGCGCCCCGGCGACGAGGCGCTCCCCCGAGGGCACTCGCACGGTCCCAAGGACGTGTCCCTGCCGGACCGCTGGATGCAGACCCGGGACGACCCGACGCCCCCCAGCGGCGCCGACAAGGCCTACTGCGGCTGACCCCAGTCGCGATCCTCGAGCGCCCGCTGCCCGACGCGAGCGGAGGAGGCGCGCAATGATCACCTCGCCGGCAGTGCCGGGGCCCTTCGACCGGGCCGTCGCACTGACTGGGCACCGGGCGATCGGAGATCGCGTTGTCAGGGCTTGCGCGACTGCTCGGCCTCGTCGGTGAGCGCAGGCTCGATGCGGGCGACCATCTCGACGACCTTGCGGGCGATCTCCTGGGCGGTGAGGCCGATCTCCGCGTGCACCTCGGCCCGGGAGCCGTGGTCGAGAAAGCGCTGCGGGATGCCGAGGTCGCGGCAGGGCACGTCGACGTCCGCGTCGCGCAGGGCCTGGCTGACGACCGAGCCGACGCCGCCGACGCGACCGTTGTCCTCGACCGTGACGACGAGGCGGTGCCGTGCGGCGATCCGGACCAGGTCCGCGGAGACCGGCGTGACCCAGCGAGGGTCGACGACGGAGACCGAGATCCCTTGCTTCTCAACCCTTTGGGCCACGTCGAGCGCCGTCCGGGCCATCGCGCCGACAGCCACGACGAGGACGTCGCTGCCCTCGCGCAGCACGTCGACCGTGCCGTGCCGCTGGAGCGCGGGGATGTCGTCACCGACCGGCCCACGCGGGAACCTCAGGGCGGTCGGGCCGTCGTCGACGGCGATGGCCTCGCGCAGCTCCTCGCGCAGGGTCGCGCCGTCGCGCGGGGCGGCGATGCGGATGCCCGGGACGACCTGCAGGATCGAGAGGTCCCACATGCCGTTGTGGCTGGCACCGTCGGGGCCGGTGATGCCGGCGCGGTCGAGGACGAGCGTGACGGGCAGCTTGTGCAGGGCAACGTCCATCAGGGTCTGGTCGAAGGCCCGGTTGAGGAACGTCGCGTAGATGCAGACCACCGGGTGCATGCCGCCCATCGCGAGCCCCGCGGCCGAGGTGACCGCGTGCTGCTCGGCGATACCGACGTCGAAGACACGGTCGGGGTGGGCCTGACTGAAGCGCAGCAGGCCCACGGGCTGCAGCATGGCGGCCGTGATCGCCACGACGTCGGGGCGCTCGTCCCCGATCCGCGCGACCTCGTCGGCGAAGACGTTGGTCCACGTCGCGGCCCCCGCGCTGGCCTTGCCCGTCAGCGGGTCGGTGTCGGGCCCGACCTGGTGCAGGCAGTCGTTCTCGTCGTCGACGGCCGGCTGGTAACCGAAGCCCTTCACCGTGACGGCATGCACGATCACCGGACCGCCGAAGTCGCGGGCGGCGCGCAGGGCGTTCTCCATGGCCTGCTCGTCGTGGCCGTCGATCGGGCCGTAGTACTTCAGGCCGAGGTCCTCGAAGAGCACCTGCGGCTGCAGGAAGTCCTTGATGCCCCGCTTGAGCCCGTGCAGCGCGGTGTAGGCGGACGGGCCGACCACAGGGGTCTTGTTGAGCGTCTCCTTGACCTTCGCCAGTGCCCGCTCGTAGCCCTGCGTCGTGCGCAGGCCCGCGAGGTGCTCGGCCAGCCCGCCGATCGTCGGGGCGTAGGACCTGCCGTTGTCGTTGACGACGATCACCACCGGCAGCCGGGCGGCGGCGATGTTGTTGAGCGCCTCCCAGCACATGCCGCCCGTGAGCGCGCCGTCGCCGACGACCGCGACGACGTGGCGCTGCTCGCCGCGGAGGGCGAACGCCTTGGACATGCCGTCGGCGTACGACAGCGCCGTGGACGCGTGGCTGTTCTCGATGAGGTCGTGCTCGGACTCGGTGGAGCTCGGGTAGCCGGACAGGCCCCCACGGCTGCGCAGGGAAGCGAACTCGGCGAGTCGCCCGGTGACGAGCTTGTGGACGTACGCCTGGTGGCCGGTGTCCCAGAGCACCTTGTCGCGAGGCGAGTCGAAGACCCGGTGGATCGCCAAGGTGATCTCGACGACCCCGAGGCTCGGGCCGAGGTGCCCACCGGTCCGCGAGACGACGTCGATCATGGTGTCGCGGATCTCGCTGGCGAGCATCGGCAGCTGCGACGCGGGCAGCCGCTTGAGGTCGTCGGGGCCGTCGATCGACGCGAGCAGGCTCACGCCGGTCAGTCTAGAGCCGCGGGACCCAGCGCTCGCCGCGGAGCGCCGCCTCCACCAGCTCGACCTCGCGGGCCGCCTGGGCCAGCCGGCGGCCCTCGCGGTCGTACGCCCCCAGCACCGCCTCGACCACGTCGGGGGGGACGACGTCCTTG
>JAODNF010000332.1 GCA_025464915.1 Frankiales bacterium
TCCCGTGCGGGCGGCCACCAGGAACAGCCCTACCAGCGCGAACACGAACGACATGAACTCGCTGCCGTTCGTCATGTCGTTCATGGAGATGGCGCCACGGAAGACGTGGTCCACGCGCGAGCTCGCGACGGTGCTGTCGGGGATGCCGAGCCCGACGACGAAGACGTAGAGCGCGAGCCCTGCGGCGGCCAGCGTGATGACGATCTCGACCGGACCGCGCCAGCGAGCGTCGGGGAGCGAGAACACGGTCCGCGCGCGATCCTTCGACTCGGGCAGCAGGTACGCGCCGAGCACCATCAGGACCGAGCCGACGACGGCGACCCAGGCACCGGTGGCGACGTTGACCAGGCCCCCGAAGGCGTACCCGATGAAGACCGCCGTCGAAGCCGTGATGACCAAGGACCAGACGGCCGCCGCGCGGACCGCCTTGGCGCGGCCCGGGGTGTCGAGGGCCAGCACGACGAAGGCGGCGACGCCGAGCAGCAGCGCGTAGGTCCGCGCCCCGCCCGGATAGCCGCTGTTGAGCATCTGGCCGGGGAAGCCGGCCGACTGCGACCAGGACAGGAAGCAGGCCACGACGAGGGTGAGCGCACCCAGCAGGCCGGCGAAGGTCCCGACGGACCGGTCCCGGGTCACGCGCGGGCCGCCACGCGCTCGCCCAGCAGCCCGTTGGGGCGGAAGACGAGCACGAGGATGAGAACGACGAAGCCCCAGGCGTTGGCCCACGAGCCTCCGGAGAACGGATCAGGTGCGTACTGCGTTGCCATCACCTCGACGATGCCGAGCAGGAAGCCGCCGAGCACGGCACCGGAGATGTTGCCGATGCCTCCCAGGACAGCGGCGGTGAACGCCTTGACGCCGACCAGCGCGCCCATGCGCGGTGCGACGGACCCGAACTGCAGGCCGTACGAGAGACCCGACACGGCAGCCAGCGCCGCACCGAGCATGAAGGCGAGGACGATGATGCGGTCGGTGTTGATGCCCATCAGCCGCGCGGTGTCCGGGTCCTGGGCCGTGGCCTGCATCGCGCGCCCGGTGCGGCTGCGGCGGACGAAGGTCGACAGCGCGAGCATGCCGATCACCGCGGCGACGACCGTCAGCAGGCTGGGCGCGGAGATGGTGACCCCGCCGCCGAGGTGGACCTGGTAGCTGGGGTCGACGAGCTGCGGGAACGGCTTGTCCGAGGTCGCGGGGTAGAAGTTGCGCACGAGCTCCTGCAGGAAGATGGAGACGCCGAGCGCCGTGATCAGCGGGGCCAGCCGTGGCGCACCTCGCAACGGGCGGTAGGCGAACCGCTCCATGAGCACCGCCGCTGTGACACTGACGGCCATGCCGCCGACGAGCATGATCAGGATCGCGATCACCGCGGGTGTCCCGGCAGGCACGAGCTCGTTGTAGGTCACCAGGGCGCCGAACGCCCCCAGCATGAAGATCTCGCCGTGGGCGAAGTTGATCAGCTGCACGATGCCGTAGACCATCGTGTAGCCGAGGGCCACGAGCCCGTACGTGGCGCCGAGCACGATGCCGTTGACCAGCTGTTGCATGAAGAGCTGCATGCGCGTCCTCCCTCGACGTGCGCGTGGGGGCGGTGACCGGCACGGTCACCGCCCCCACGTCACACGTTCTGGCTACTTGAAGGAGTCGGTCTTCGCGGCGACGAACTTGCCGCCCTCCACCTTGTAGACCGTGAGCACCTTGTTGTTGGTGTCACCGAACTGGTCGAAGCTGATCTTGCCGGTGGCCCCGTCGAAGTCGGAGTCGCCGACCTCCTTGGTGATCTCGTCGCGCAGCGCCTGGCCGGTCATGCTCTTGTCGTCGGTCTCGGCCTTCGCGAGCGCCTTGATGATCGCGTTCGCGGCGTCGTACGCAGCCGCGCCGTACGGGTCGGCCGGGTCGGCGAACTTCTCGGCCGCGTAGTCCGTGAGGAACTGCTTCGCCGAGGCGAGCTTGTCCGTCGGCGCACCCAGGGCGGTCGCGTAGTCACCGTTGGCCGAGGCTCCGGCGAGGGTGAGGTAGTCCGCGGCGTCGACGCCGTCGCCACCCATGAGCGGGATGTTGAGACCGGCACCCTTCATCTGCTTGGTGATCTTGGACGCCTCCGGGTACTCACCGCCGTAGAACAGGAAGTCCGGCTTCTGGCTCTTGAGCTTGGTGATGAGGGCCGAGAAGTTGGTGTCGCCCGGGTTGATGGTCTGGGTCGCGAGGACCGTGGCCCCGTCCTTCTTGGCCTCCTTGGCGAACGCCTCGGCGAGGCCCTGGCCGTACGCCTTCTTGTCGTGGACGATCGCGATCGTCTTGTAGCCCTTGTCCTTCACGGCGTAGTCCGCGGCGAACGGGCCCTGGATGTCGTCGGTCGCGCAGACGCGGAAGTACGACTTGTGCGGGCGCACCTGGGTGCCGCCGGTGGCGAGCGCGTCGCGACCGGTCAGGTCGACGCCGGAGTTGGACGGCGAGATGAGCGTCAGGTTGGCCTTGTCGGTCACCGGGGCGACGCCCTTGGCGACGCTGGAGTTCAGCGGGCCGACGACGCCGACGACCGACGTGTCCGCGACGAGCTTGCCGGCGACGATGGCGCCGGTGTCGGCCTTGGCGGTGTCGTCCTGGGCGTCGAGCACGAGCGTGACGCCGGGGACGGTCTTGTTGGCGTTGGCCTGCTTGATGGCGAGGGCGACACCGTTCTTGATGCCGTTACCGACGGCGGACAGGTCACCGGAGAGGGGGGCCACGACGCCGATCTTCAGCGTCTTGCCGCCACTCCCTCCGTTGCCGGTGCTCTCCTTCTTGGATCCGCACGCGGTGAGTGCGAGGGCACCGACGAGGAGCGGGACCGCTACGCGGGCGAGACGGGGTGTGTGCACGTACAACCTCCTGCAAGAGGGACCGGGTTGTCCGGGCCTCGGGTCTGGCTGGCGCGCTGAACCTACTCAGCCAGATGGTCTAACTCCAAGCACCCCCGCACGACGCAACGGCCCCGTTGCGCGACCGTGATGTTCGCACCACGGTCACTCGGGGGTGTTCCGGGAGGCGTCAGGCGCCTCCACGACGCCCGTCAGCACCCCGTCGAGCACGTCCTGCGCGACCGCCCGCATGCTGCGCCGCTGGTCCATCGAGGCGCGCTGGACCGCCCGGAACGCCTCCGGTTCGGTCATCCCGTGCTCGGCCTGCAGGATCCCCTTGGCCCGGTCGATGAGCTTGCGAGCTTCCAGCCGCCCCGTGAGGTCGCTGACCTCCCCCTCGAGCGCCACGATCTCCTGGAACCGGCTGACCGCCATCTCGATCGTCGGGACGAGGTCCTTCTTCTGGAACGGCTTGACCAGGTACGCCATGGCCCCGGCCTCCCGCGCACGCTCCACCAAGTCGCGCTGGCTGAACGCCGTCAGGATGATCACCGGCGCCACCCGCTCCCCGACGATCTGCTCCGCGGCGCTCAGGCCGTCCAGCACGGGCATCTTGACGTCCAGGATGACCAGGTCGGGACGCAGCTCGTGGGCCAGCTTCACGGCCGTCTCGCCGTCGCCGGCCTCGCCGACGACCACGAACCCCTCCTCCTCGAGCATCTCCTTGAGGTCCAGGCGGATCAGCGCCTCGTCCTCGGCGAGCACCACGCGGCGGGGTTCGGACACCAGCGCAGCCTAGCGATCTCCTAGGCTCGGGCCGACGCCCCTGTATCCCAACCGGCAGAGGAACGGGTCTCAAACACCCGCCAGTGTGGGTTCGAATCCCACCGGGGGCACGTTGCCGTGGTCTCTGCGCGCTTCCCGCGTGAGACCACGCTCAGAGGCGCACACATCCGGGACTGCGCGGACCTCCCGCGTGGGCGCGAGCGTGGATCCCGCACAGTCCCGGCGTCGGGGCGTCACCCGATCGGGTGACGCGCTTCAAGATCCTGGGTGCGACCTGCCGATCCCTGGTAGGTGATGAAGCGCGTGCTCGTGGTCCTCGCGCTGCTCGCGGGCCTGCTGGCGATGGCGCTGCCCGCGCAGGCCGCCGGGGACGACTACCCGTACCGGGGCGACACGGCGAGCCGCTCGGACCGCTGGGGCTTCACGACCCGCCAGTGCGTGAGCTTCGCCGCCTGGCGGCTCGAGCAGCGCCACCACGCGATCACGAACAGCGGGAACGCGTGGGGCAACGCCGACCACTGGGACGAGGCGGCCCGATCCAAGGGCATCACGGTCAGCCGGACCGCCAGGGTCGGCGCGATCGCCCAGTGGAACGCGAACGAGAAGTCCGCGCTCTACCCGGCGAACGGCGGCACGGGCACGATCGCTGCCGGTTCCTACGGCCACGTGGCGTACGTGAAGAGCGTCTACAGCGACGGCTCGGTCCTCATCGAGCAGTACAACATGAGCGGGAACCGCTCCTACTCGCAGATGCACGTCCGCGCGCCGCGGTACCTGTACATCTAGACGGGTGGCCTGGGAAGCGGGTCTCCCAGCCGCCACACGCGCAGCGCGTTGGTCGCGCCCGAGGTCATCGGCGGGCTGCCGGCCACGATGGTGACCAGCTCGCCCCGCTCCATCCGGCCGAGCTCGAGCATGGCGGTGTCCACCTGCCGCACCATCTCGTCGGTGTGCTGGACCGCCGGCACCAGGAAGGTCTCGACGCCCCACACGAGCGCCAGCTGGCTGCGTACCGCCTGGGTGGGGGTGAACGCCAGGAGCGGGATCTGCGACCGGTGCTCGGCGAGCAGCCGCGCGGTGTCCCCGCTCTGGGTGAACGCGACGAGGGCCCGGGCACCGACCTCGGCCCCGACGGTCGCGGCGGCCTTCGCGATGGAGCCGGCGATGCTGCGGGTCTGGCGCTCGATCCGCGGCACCGTGTCGAGGTTCTCCTCCGCGGCACGGATGATGCGAGCCATGGTCGCGACCGTCTCGACGGGATAGGCCCCGACGCTGGTCTCGCCCGAGAGCATGACGGCGTCGGCGCCGTCGAGGACGGCGTTCGCGACGTCACTGGCCTCCGCCCGGGTCGGGCGGCTGTTGCCGATCATCGAGTCGAGCATCTGGGTGGCCACGATGACCGGCTTGGCCGCCTCGCGGGCCGCGCGGATGGCGCGCTTCTGCACCAGCGGGACCCGCTCGAGCGGCATCTCGACGCCGAGGTCGCCGCGGGCGACCATCAGCCCGTCGAAGGCCGCCACGATCTCGAGCAGGTTCTCGACGGCCTGCGGCTTCTCGATCTTCGCCAGGACGGGCAGCCGGCCGCCCGACTCGTCCATGATCGCGTGGACGAGGTCGACGTCGGCGGCGCTGCGGACGAACGACAGGGCGACCATGTCGGCACGCAGGGACATCGCGAAGCGCAGGTCCGCCTCGTCCTTGTCGCTCAGCGCCGGCACGTTGACGCCGATCCCCGGCAGGGACAGGCCCTTGTTGTTGCTGACCGGGCCGCCCTCGGTGACCTGGCACCGGACCACCGGCCCGTCGACGCTGATGACCTTGAGCCCGACCTTGCCGTCGTCGACGAGCAGCCGCTCCCCCGGGCCGACGTCGTCGGCCAGGCCCTTGTACGTCGTCCCGACCAGGTCGTGGGTTCCCTCGACGTCCTCGACCGTGATCCCGATGGTCTCGCCGGTCGCCCAGACGACCGGGCCGTCCTTGAACGTGCCGAGGCGGATCTTCGGCCCTTGCAGGTCGACCAGCACCCCGACGCCTCGGCCGCTCTCGTCGCTCGCCTCGCGGACCCACGTGTAGGCCTGCTGGTGGTCCTCGTACGACCCGTGGCTGAAGTTCAGGCGGGCGACGTCCATGCCGGCGTAGACGAGCGCGCGTACCCGCTCGTAGGAGTGCGTCGCGGGACCGAGCGTGCAGACGATCTTGGCGCGGCGCTTCACACCCCTGACCCTATGACCCCGCCTCCCACGCGCTCAGCAGCCACCTGGTGTCCAGGAGGTGAGAGGTGCACAGACCCTGTACGGCGCCGGTGACCGCCATCGCGATCGCGTGGGCGTCCTCGCCGGTGCTCGCCCCCGACAGGCGAAGGGCCCGGGCGGCCGCCAGCTGGGCCCGGGCGACGTCGGTCAGCAGGCCGGCCTCGAACGCCGCCCAGCACGTCGCGTGGACCTGCCGGCTCCAGGCGAGCGTCCCCCGCTGCGCCCCGTGGGCGTCCGCCGTGCGCTGCCACTGCCGGCGCGAACGGCGCGGGATCTCGTCGAGCAGCTCGGTCAGACCCGGGTACGCCGGCGGCGTGGGCGGCACGGGGTCCACGGCTTCGCGCCAGGGCCGCTGGAGCTCGTGCAGGTCCCGCAGGTCCGCCTCGCGGCCGGCCCACGCGACCGTGACGGCGTCGAGGGCGACCTGGCCGGCGCCCTCGCCCTCCAGCATCCGGTGCAGGTCCTCGAGGCCCCCGAGCGGCGTCTCGGTCAGGGCGGCGAGCAGTACGGAGCTCGTCGCCGCGTCCGGCAGCCCTTCGGAGAACGTGGCGGTGACCCCGTCCAGGAGCCGCGACATCCGCGGCGCCCCGGCCAGGTTCGCGAGCACGCGCTCCCGGACGGCGGCTGCTGCCGGCGTTCCCAGCTCCGTCTCGCCGAGCACCAGGACCCGGTCCACCACGTCCGCGACCGCGGCACCGCTCGGGTGCCGGGCCAGGTCGCACGCGAGGACCGCGCTGGAGACGAGCGAGTACACGCCTCAGACCCTGCCCAACTTCCCCCGCGAATGGACACTGCGCTGCGGAAAACCACCCGAAAAGCGCAGCGCTGTGTCCATTCGCGCCGGAGGGGTTAGCTGGGGCGGTCGGTCGGGCGGATCGGGGACGGGAGGGTGGTCGTGCCCATCAGGTGGGCGTCGACGGCGGCGGCGCAGGACCGGCCCTCGGCGATGGCCCACACGATCAGCGACTGCCCGCGGCCCATGTCACCGGCCACGAAGACGCCCGGCACGGACGACTCCCAGCCGGCCGAGCGGGCGACGTTGCCGCGCGGGTCGTAGTCGACGCCCAGGTCGTCGAGCAGGCCCTCGTGCTGCGGGGACACGAAGCCCATCGCGAGCAGGACGAGCTGCGCCGGGATCTCGCGCTCGGTGCCGGGGATCGGCTGGAACGAGGCGTCCACGTCGGTGAGCCGGATCGAGGAGACGGCACCGTCGACGCCGACGTACTCGGTGGTGGAGACCGCGAAGACGCGCTCACCGCCCTCCTCGTGGGCGGAGGAGGTGCGCATCACCAGCGGCCAGGTCGGCCACGGGGTGGACGAGGCGCGGGTGGCCGGCGGCTCCGGCATGATCTCGAGCTGCGTCACGGACGCGGCGCCCTGGCGGTGGGCGGTGCCGAGGCAGTCGGCGCCGGTGTCGCCGCCGCCGATGATGACGACGTGCTTGCCGGCAGCGTTGATCGGCCAGGTGTCCAGGGAGCCCTCCTGCACCTGGTTCGCCGGGACCAGGTAGTCCATGGCGAGGTGGATGCCAGAGAGCTCCCGACCGGTGGCGGGGAGATCGCGGCCGAGGGTCGAGCCGCCGGCGAGGACCACCGCGTCGAACTCCTCCCGCAGCTGCTCGACGGTGACGTCGACGCCGACGTCGGTCGACGGCTTGAAGACGGTGCCCTCCGCCTCCATCTGCTCGAGGCGGCGGTCGAGGTGGCGCTTCTCCATCTTGAACTCGGGGATCCCGTAGCGCAGCAAGCCACCGATGCGTGCCGCCCGCTCGAACACCGTCACGTCGTGACCGGCACGCGTCAGCTGCTGGGCGGTCGCCAGACCGGCCGGGCCGGAACCGACCACAGCCACGCGACGCCCCGTCGACTCGCGCGCGGCGGTCGGCGCGACCAGGCCGTCGGAGAAGGCGCGGTCGATGATCTCGACCTCGACCTGCTTGATCGTGACCGGGTCCTGGTTGATGCCGAGCACGCACGCGGACTCGCACGGCGCGGGGCACAGGCGTCCCGTGAACTCCGGGAAGTTGTTGGTCGCGTGCAGCCGCTCGATGGCCGCGGACCAGTCATCCCTGTAGACCAGGTCGTTCCACTCCGGGATGAGGTTCCCGAGCGGACAACCGTTGTGGCAGAAGGGGATCCCGCAGTCCATGCACCGGCTGGCCTGGGCCTCGACGGCCTCGGCGGGGAAGTCCTCGTAGACCTCCTTCCAGTCGCGGATGCGGACGTCCACGGGGCGCCGCACCGGCGTCTGGCGGTCGAGCTTCAGGAAGCCCTGGGGGTCTGCCATCTCTACTTCCCTGCCGTCTCGAGCTGGGCCTCGGCGGCTGCCATCTCTGCGAGCACGCGCTTGTAGTCGCGCGGCATCACCTTCGTGAAGCGATCGAGCTGGTCCACGAGCGCCGCCGCCACCGGCGACCCGGTCTCGGCCGTGTGGTCGGTCAGCATCTGCCGGAGCGTCTCGCGGTCGCCGTCGTCGAGCGGGTCGAGGTCCACCATGTCCGGGTTGACGTTGACCGGGTCGAGGTCGACGACGTAGGCCACGCCACCGCTCATCCCGGCCGCGACGTTGCGACCGGTCGCGCCGAGGATCGCGACGCGGCCACCGGTCATGTACTCGCACGCGTGGTCGCCCACGCCCTCGACGACCGCGGTCGCCCCGGAGTTGCGCACGCAGAACCGCTCGCCCACCCGGCCCCGGACGAACAGCGACCCGGAGGTCGCCCCGTACAGCAGGGTGTTGCCCGCGATGACGTTGTCCTCGGCGGGGAAGGTCGCGTCCAGGGCAGGGCGTACGACCAGACGGCCACCGGACAGGCCCTTGCCGACGTAGTCGTTGGCGTCACCGAGCAGGCGCAGCGTGATGCCGCGCGGCACGAAGGCGCCGAAGGACTGGCCGGCCGAGCCGGTGAACGTGATGTCGATGGTGCCGTCGGGCAGCCCGCCACCGCCGTGGCGGCGGGTCAGCTCGGCACCCAGCATCGTGCCGACGGTGCGGTTGACGTTGCGGACCGGCAGCTCCAGCTTCACCGGAGTGCCCTCGGCGAGCGCCCCCTCGCACAGCTGCAGCAGGGTGTTGTCCAGCGCGGCTGCCAGTCCGTGGTCCTGCTCGACCTGCTGCGTGAGCGAGGTCCCGGCCGGCAGGTCCGGCACGTGCAGGATCGGCTGCAGGTCCAGGCCCGCGGCCTTCCAGTGCTCGATGGCGCGCTTGGTGTCGAGGACCTCGGCGTGGCCGATGGCCTCGTCGAGGGACCGGAACCCCAGCTTCGCCAGGTGCTCGCGCACCTCCTCGGCGATGTACTCGAAGAAGGTCACGACGAACTCCGGTGAGCCGCTGAAGCGCTTGCGGAGCTCGGGGTTCTGGGTCGCGATGCCGACCGGGCAGGTGTCGAGGTGGCAGACGCGCATCATGATGCAGCCGCTGACGACGAGCGGGGCGGTGGCGAAGCCGTACTCCTCCGCGCCGAGGAGCGCGGCGATGACGACGTCGCGACCGGTCTTCAGCTGGCCGTCGACCTGCACGACGATGCGGTCGCGCAGCCCGTTGAGCAGCAGCGTCTGCTGGGTCTCGGCGAGGCCGAGCTCCCAGGGCGCGCCCGCGTGCTTCAGCGACGTGAGGGGCGAGGCGCCGGTGCCGCCGTCGTGACCCGAGATGAGCACGACGTCGGCGTGCGCCTTGGAGACGCCAGCGGCCACCGTGCCGACGCCGACCTCCGCCACCAGCTTCACGTGGATGCGGGCGCCGGAGTTGGCGTTCTTGAGGTCGTGGATGAGCTGCGCCAGGTCCTCGATCGAGTAGATGTCGTGGTGCGGCGGCGGGCTGATGAGACCCACACCGGCGGTGGAGTGCCGGGTCTTGGCGATCCACGGGTAGACCTTGTGGCCGGGCAGCTGGCCGCCCTCGCCGGGCTTCGCGCCCTGCGCCATCTTGATCTGGATGTCGCGGGCGTGGACGAGGTACTCGCTCGTGACGCCGAAGCGACCGGACGCGACCTGCTTCACGGCGGAGCAGCGCTCCGGGTCGAGGAGGCGCTCGACGTCCTCGCCGCCCTCACCCGTGTTCGACCGGCCGCCGAGCCGGTTCATCGCGATGGCGAGCGTCTCGTGGGCCTCGGCCGAGATCGAGCCGTACGACATGGCGCCCGTGTTGAACCGCTTGACGATCTCGCTGACCGGCTCCACCTCGTCGATCGGGACGGCCGGGCGCGGGTTGGCGCCACCGAGCTCGAACAGGCCACGCAGC
>JAODNF010000351.1 GCA_025464915.1 Frankiales bacterium
TGACCGGCTGGTGCCGGGCGCCGTCGTCGCCCTGATACTCCAGGCCGAACCGTGCCGGCTGGTTGAAGTCGTACTGCACGGTGGACATCTGCCAGGTGCGCCCGATCGCGTCCTTCGCCTGCACGGAGACCTTGGGGCCGTAGAAGGCCGCTCCCCCGGGATCGGGAACCACTGTCAGCCCGGTCTCCGCGGCAGCGTCGGCGAGGACCTTGGTGGCGAGCTCCCACTCCTCGTCGCTGCCGATGAACTTGTCCGAGTCCGGGTCCCGGGTCGACAGCTCCAGGTAGAAGTCGTCGAGGCCGAAGTCCTTGAGCAGTCCGATCACGAAGTTCAGCAGCATCCGCACCTCGTCCGGAGCCTGCTCCGGGGTGCAGTACGTATGGGAATCATCCTGGGTCATCCCGCGGACGCGGGTCAGCCCGTGGACGACGCCGGACTTCTCGAAGCGGTACACCGAGCCGAATTCGAACAGCCGCAGCGGCAGCTCGCGGTAGGACCGCCCGCGCGAGGCGAAGATCAGGTTGTGCATCGGGCAGTTCATCGCCTTGAGGCGGTATTCGGCGTTCTCCATCATCATCGGCGGGAACATGGTGTCGGCGTAGTACGGCAGGTGGCCCGAGGTGTGGAAGAGGCCGTCCTTGCTGATGTGCGGGGTGTTGACGAAGTCGAAGCCCTCGTCGATGTGCCGGTTGCGGACATAGTTCTCCAGCTCGCGGCGCAGGATCCCACCCTTCGGGTGGAACACCGCCAGGCCCGAGCCGAGCTCATCGGGGAAGCTGAACAGATCGAGCTCGATACCCAGCTTGCGATGATCGCGCTTCGCGGCTTCCTCGAGCAGGCTCAGATAGGCCTTGAGCGCGGCCGGGGACTCCCACGCGGTGCCGTAGATGCGCTGCAGCTGCGGGTTCTTCTCGCTGCCGCGCCAGTACGCCGCGGCCGAGCGCATGAGCTTTACCGCGGGGATGCGCATGGTGGTGGGCAGGTGCGGGCCGCGGCACAGATCGGTCCACTTGAGCTCGCCCGAGCGCGGATCGATGTTGTCGTACATAGTCAGCTGGCTTGCCCCGACCTCGACGCTCTCCTCGGAGTCGGCCGACGCGCCGCCCTTGAGCCCGATCAGCTCGCACTTGAACTTCTCGTCCTTGAGCTCGACGAGGGCGTCCTCCTCGGTCACGACGCGACGGGTGAACGTCTGCCGCTGCCGGGTGATGTCGCTCATCTTCTTCTCGATGACCGCGAGGTCTTCGGGAGTGAAGGGCCGAGCAGGCAGGAAGTCGTAGTAGAAGCCGTCCTTGATGGGCGGGCCGATGCCGAGCAGGGTCCCCGGGAACAGCTCCTGCACGGCCTGTGCCAGCACGTGGGCGGCCGAGTGCCGCAGCACCATCAGGCCCTCCTCGGAGGAGTACGGCACCTGCTCGACCTCATCGCCCTCGGCAACGACGTGTGCGAGGTCCACGAGCGCCCCGTTCACGCGGGCGACGGCCGAGTCCTTCGGAAGCAGGGACCCGGCCGTCGTACCCGCTTGTGCGGCGTCGACGTGGACGGTGACCAGGGCTTCGGAAGACATGCTTCCGAGCCTAGTGGGGGCGGAAAGCCGTTAGGCGAGCGATGCGTTCAGCGTGATGTCGACGCCGGTCAGCGCCTTGGAGATGGGGCAGCCGGCCTTGGCCTGGGCGGCCAGGTCGAGGAACTGCGGCTCGTCGACGCCCTCGACCTCACCGACAACGGTGAGCGTGATCCCGGTCAGCTTGAAGCCGCCGGCCGGATCGGCGCCGAGCGTGACGTCGGCCGTGACCTCGAGGGAGTCGGGCGAGCCGCCTGCCTCGGTGATGAGGTTCGAGAGCGACATCGCGTAGCAGGCCGAGTGCGCCGCGGCGACGAGCTCCTCGGGACTGGTCGCCCCTCCGGCCTCGTCGGCCGCGCGCTTCGGGAACGAGACCTCGTAGGTCCCGACCTTGCTGCTGGTCAGCTCCACGTGGCCGACGCCGGTCGCGAGGGGGCCGTTCCAGGCCGTGCGGGCGGTGCGCGTGGGCATGGCGTTCCTTTCACCGAGGGAGGGGTTCACCGGTGACAACAGCGGGTCGCTGCAGGGATTCCCGGCGTGTTGCAGAAGGATCCCAGTGTGCGCCCCCGCCTCCCGGCTCTCGCCGGTGCCCTTGCCCTGCTCGCGACCACCGCTCTCCCGAGCGCGGCCGAGCCCGCGTTCGTCCGCGGCGCGAGTGGCTTCCACTCGGTCCTCGCCTACGGCCAGGGCGAGGCGACGACGGCGGTCTCGCTCGCCCAGAACGAGGCGAACGGCACGGTGCCCGAGAGCTTCACGAGCGCCGCGAAGATCTACAACCGGGTCATCACGACGCAGCCCAAGGGCGACCTGCAGAACTACTACCGCGACAGCGACTTCGCGCAGATCACCGGCGACACCGAGACCATCGGCGACGCGAAGGTGGTGCGGGACGCCAGGTACCACGTGCCGCACATCTACGGCACGACCCGCTCCGGCGCGATGTACGCCACCGGCTACGTCACCGCGGAGAGCCGGCTCTTTCTCATGGACGTCCTCCGCCGCACCAGCGAGGGCAGCCTGGCGGAGCTCCTGGGGCCCGACCAGGTACCCGCTGACGCCGCTGCCCTCGGCCAGTTCGACCTGTCGCCCGAGGCGCTGACCGCCGAGATCGAGGCCCTCCCGAAGGACGAGGGCTCGGCGGGTGCGCGGGCCCTCGCAGACTTCAAGCAGTACGTCGCAGGCATCAACGCGTTCATCGATGCGACCAAGACCAACCCGACCCTGCTGCCTGCGGAGTACCCGGCCCTCGGCGCCCTGCCCCGAGCCTGGACGCTCGCCGACTCCGCCTACGTCGGCTATCTGCTCATCGCGCAGTTCACCGTCTTCGGCGACGGCGAGTTCCTCCAGTCGGACATCAAGGCGAAGCTCGCCAAGAAGCTCGGCGCAGCCAAGGCGCAGAAGGTCTACGACGACCTGCGCAACCTGGAGAACGCCGCCGCTCCCGTGACCGCCGACAAGGCTTTCCCCAGCGACCGACCCGCCAAGGGGCCGTCGAGCGCCGTGAAGCTCGACGCCGGCTCGGTCACCCCCCGCAACGCCGTCGCGTCGACGACGCCCGGTGTCGGCGTACCGGGCGCTTTCCCAGCTTTCTCAACGGATCTGGCCAGCCACGGCCTCACCCTTCAGCACCACGCCTCGAACGCACTGCTGGTCACCGCGAAGCACTCCGAGGACGGTCACGCGCTCGCCGCGATGGGACCGCAGGTCGGCTACTACTCCCCCGAGATCCTCGTCGAGTACGAGGTCCACGCGCCCGGTCTGAACTCCTCCGGCATGAGCTTCCCGGGCGCCTCGCCCTTCCCGCTCATCGGCCACGCCGCCGACTTCGCCTGGAGCGGCACGACGGCCAACGGCGACAACGCTGACACGTTCGCCGAGGAGCTCTGCCAGGACGAGGACCACTACCTCTACAAGGGCACGTGCATCGCGTTCACCCACCGCGACCAGGTCATCCAGACGCCGATCTCACCGACGTCGGTCCCGCCGACGGTGCCGGAGCAGGTGACGCTGCGGACGATGGACTCCGTGCACGGCTCGGTGCACGACTTCGCCACGTCGGGCGGCAAGAAGTACGCCCTCGTCCGCTCGACCGCCGTCAGCGGGCACGGCGTCCGCGGGCTCGTCGCCTTCATGCTGCTGGCCGAGGGCAAGGTCCACACGCCGCAGCAGTTCGTCGCGACGATGCACCACTACACGGGCAACGAGAACTGGTTCTTCGTCAGCAAGGACCACATCGGGTGGCTGCAGTCCGGCTGGTTCCCGCAGCACGCCCCGGGCACGGACCTCGAGAACCCGATCAAGGGCACCGGCCAGTGGGACTGGAAGGGCTTCAACCCCACCACCAAGCTCTTCACCCGGCACGCCGACTCCTTCAACCCGACCGCCATCGACCCCGCGCAGGGCTACCTGTCGTCCTGGAACAACAAGGGCGCCCCCGGCTGGCGCGCCGCTCCCGGCATCTGGAGCTACGGCCGCATCCACCGCGACATGCTGCTGCGCGACCCGACGGTCGCCGCCATTCAGGCCGGCAAGCGGCTCTCCCTGTCCGACATCGTCGGCATCAGCGGCAACGCCTCCACCCAGGACCTCCGCGGCGTCCAGGTCCTGCCCGACCTGCTCGCCGCCCTCGGCCCGACCAGCGATCCGGTCGTCGCCAAGCTGAGGGCCTGGGTCGCCTCGGGCGCGCACCGCCGCGACACCAACGGCGACAACGTGTACGAGAACAGCGCCGCCGTCGCCGTCTTCGACGCCTGGTGGCGGGCGACGGTCCACGGCCTGTTCGACGGTCAGGTGGGCGCCGACGTCGTGACGCAGCTCCAGGGCGGCATCGACCTCGTCCTCGACGGCCGCGCCGTCCAGACCGGCTTCTACGACGGCTGGTACGGCCAGGTGTCGGACGTCGTCCGGGGTGCGCTCGGCAAGCAGAAGCAGCCGTCCGCGCTCCGCTGCGGCACCGGGACCCTCGCCTCCTGCCGCGCGCAGCTCACCGTCGCCCTCCACAAGGCCGAGGCCCAGGTCACCAAGGCCCAGGGCACCTCGAGCATCGCCGCGTGGAAGTGATGGCCACCTGCGACAAGGGCAGCGGCTGCGACCAGAACGAGCCGGTGACCGCCGGTGCGATCGCCACGCCCAACCAGCCGTGGGAGAACCGCGGCACCTTCCACCAGGCCGTCGACCTCGCCGGCCCGGCAGCGGTCGGCGCCTTCCCGGTCGTCCCGTCGCGGGCCCCCGGCGGCGGCCAGCTCGCCTCGACCGGAGGCGCCCCGCTGCTCGCGCTGGGCTGTCTCGTGCTCCTGAGCCTGCTCGGGGCGACCCGCTTCCGCCGTACCCGCTCCTAGCGTCCGCTCACCTGGCCACCGCCAGGCTCATCCCGAGCGGACGCAACGGTCGTGATGGGTGGGCGATACTGGACTCGAACCAGTGACCTCTCGCGTGTGAGGCGAGCGCTCTAACCAACTGAGCTAATCGCCCGGAGGAGATCCGGGACGCGGGCAACATTAGCGCAGCCGCGAGCGTGCCGGCCGCCGAGAATCCTGCGGCGCCCGCGCCGTCCCGGAGCGACGCCGGGACGTGCCTGGCGCGACGCATCGATGCCGGTTCCGAGGTGTCAGGACGCCGCCGGCGTTCGCATCGATCCGGCGGAAGCGATCACGCGCCGACGAGGGACTTGGCGTGGTCGACGAGGCCGTAACGGGACGCCAGCACGATGCCCACCAGGAGCAGGACGATGCCGCCGCCGGTGACGAGGGACGCCTTGAAGGGGTGCGCCCGGGCGTCGTCCCAGGCGTCGCGGGCCTGGCTCTTGGCCTTGTCGAGCCAGCGCTCGGCCCAGGCGAACTCCAGCGCCCAGGTGAGCAGGCCCAGCAGCAGGAAGGGGATGGTGAACGGTCCCGGCAGCACCGACAGCACCAGGCCGAGGGCGATGAAGGCGAGACCGAGCGTGAACACGGCGACCCGGACCAGGGTGTTGCCGCCGGGAAGCCGGCGGACGCGCTCGCGGATCACGGGTCCAGTGTGACGCAGGCGCCGAGGGTCAGGCGGTGGAGCCGGAGAAGACCACGCCACCCAGCGGCTTGCTCGGGGCGACCTTGCCCTGCTCGCGGCTGACCATCAGCGTCGTGATGCCGTTGCCGACGTGCAGGCCCTTGTTGACGACGGTGAGGCCGTCGGACGCGACGTCGAAGGTGCCGGCCGCGCGGACCGCGCCGCTGGTGTCCTGCTGCCAGAGGACGTAGACGCTGTGGGCGTCGGTCTTCTTCACGCCGGACAGGACCAGGTCGACCGAGCCGTTGTGGACCACGGCGACAGCGGTGCCGTCGCCCTTGAGCTCGACGCGCTGGGCGCCGGGGATCAGCAGCCCGTTGACCGTGCGCTGGAAGGCGGCGTCCTGCTGGCGCAGGTCGGAGTTGCGCGACGAGAGCGACAGGTTGGCGAGCAGCAGCGCGGCGACGAGCACGACGGAGGCGGCGACGCCGACGAGGGCGGTCGTGAGCTTCACGGTGCGGGAACGGCGTCGCTCGGCCAGGCTCACCGGCGCAGGGAAGGCGCCGGCGCGACCGGACTCGGCGACACCGGAGCGGATGCCCTCGAGCAGCGCGGCAGGCGGCTCGACGGACTCGACGGCGTAGGACAGGTGCCCGAGCGTCTCCTGGTGCTCGCCGATCACCCGGGCGCAGGCAGCGCAGCCGGGCAGGTGAGCCAGGAACTCCGACTCCTCGGCGGGCTCGAGAGCGTTGAGGGCGTGGCCGACAGCCAGCTCGTCGTACTTGTCGTGGGCGTTCACGGTGCGGTCCTGGGATCGGGTGTGGCTTCGAGGAAGGTGTCGTTCAGGCCGTGCAGACCGTCCTTGAGACGGCGCATGCCGGCGAGCATCCGGGTCTTGACCGTGCCCAGCGGGGTGTCGGTCAGGCCGGCGATCTCCCGCTGCGTGTAGCCGCCGAAGTAGGCGAGGACGAGCGCCTCGCGCTGCGGCTCGGGCAGCGTGGCGAGAGCCTCGCGGACCCGCTCGCGGCGCAGCGTCGACCAGACCTCGTCGTGGACACGGGGGCCGTCCACCTCGCGGTCCTCGAGGATGTCGGCCGTCGTACGGCGCTTGCGGAGGTTCTCCTCCCGGCGGACCGAGTCGACGGCCTTGTGGTGGGTCATCGACAGCAGCCAGCTGGAGAAGCCACCGCGCGCGGGGTCGAAGCGCGCGGCGTCCCTCCAGAGCGTGAGGAAGACCTCCTGGACGACGTCCTGCGCGAGCTGGTCGTCTCCCAGGATGCGGCGGGCCAGCGAGTAGCAGGGCCGGCCGTACCGCCCGTAGAGCGCCTCGAGCGCCCCACCGTCACCTTCCGTCACACGCGCCACGAGAGCCCGGTCGTCGAGACCGGCGAACGCGCTCTCCTTGGCCCCGTCTGGGGTGCGGGCGCTCACGGCGGAGCGTCGCGCACTCGGGGTGGTCACGGCTGTCCTCACACCTTGCGTTCGCAGCGGGGCGCCGCGTGGATGGGTGGGTTCTGGGACCAAAACTACGTCCCCTCTGGGCCGCACGGGTGAAACAGGCCGCCCGGAGTGGTTGGGGACGTCCGAATAGGGGCACCCTGTGCACACGATCCCCAGCCCTCAGGAGAGCGTGATGACCACCCGACCCGTCACCGTCCGCAGCGAGTTCCAGCTGCGGCTGGTGGTGCCTGGCGCCTCGTCGCTCCCCGTACGGGCGGGTCTGTCCTACGACGCTGCCGACCCCTACGCCGTGACGGTGGCCTTCCACACGGGCGTGAACGGCAGCGGGGACGTCGTCCAGTGGACCTTCGCGCGCCAGCTCCTCACCGACGGGGTCTCCGCTCCCGTGGGCCAGGGCGATGTGCAGGTGTGGCCGTCCATGACCGGCACCGACGAGGGCGTGGTGTGCCTGTCGCTGAGCTCGCCGAGCGGCAAGGCCCTGTTCGAGATCCCGGTGTCGGAGCTGGTCGAGTTCCTCACCATGACCTATGCCGCGGTGCCGACCGGCGCCGAGAGCGAGCACGTCGACGTCGACGCCGAGCTGGCGCAGCTCCTCGACTCCTGACCGCAACGCGGTTCGGCACGGGGGTCTGCTAACGTCACTCCCCGTCGCCGACACGCTCGGCGCACGCGGACGTGGCTCAGTTGGTAGAGCACAACCTTGCCAAGGTTGGGGTCGCGGGTTCGAATCCCGTCGTCCGCTCGGAAGTACCAGTTCAGCGCCTCCCGGCCGGGTGGCCGAGTGGCTTAGGCAAGGGCCTGCAAAGCCCTGTACGCGGGTTCGATTCCCGCCCCGGCCTCTCTTCGCTCCACAACTTCACAAGCACGGGCGATTGGCGCAGTTGGCTAGCGCGCTTCCCTGACACGGAAGAGGTCACAGGTTCGAGTCCTGTATCGCCCACTGTCCCGCAGGCCCCTCCGTCGTGAGGGGCCTCGGTCGCTGCCGGGCCCGGTCCCGCAGCCGCGTCGACGAGATCGGGCGCTCCTGCCCGAGGAGGACACCTGCCGGACACACGTGGCTGGCAGTCTGATCAGCCGGTCAGCCGGAATCGCCCCGTCCCGCAGCAGGAGAAGCTGTCGTGACGGCGAAGAGTCCGTCTACCCAGCTCGAGCCCAGATCAGTCCTGCCCGTACTCGGGCTGCCCAGAGATGCCGGCGACCCCGGCAAGGAGGTCCCCCCCATCGTGGCCACCCCCACCAGCGCCGCAGCACGCACCGAGCCCGCCGGGTTCGTCGACAAGGTCAAGGCGCGCATGGCCGCCAAGGCGCGCGCCCGCGCGGCCGAGGGCAAGAACGGCCCCGACAAGCTGGTCGTGACGCTCCTCGTCACGCTGCTGGCGCTGTTCGCGCTGTTCGGCTTCACCGTCCACCACGTCGTCACCGGCCCGAGCGGCACCAAGGTGCCGCTGAGCTCGGTGCCGGCCCTCTCCTCGGGTGACCGGGTCGAGAAGGCCGTCCAGCTGGGCGAGGACAACGTCTTCGTCCTGACGCTGCGCAGCGCGGACGAGGCGACCCAGATCCTGGGCTCCAAGGCCGCCTTCCCGACCCGCATCTCCGGCATCACGGACGGCGCCGGCAAGGTCCTCGTCGAGATCCCGGGCAACGGCCTGACGGCCGAGTCGCTCAAGAACACCCTGCAGGCCGGCGGTGCCCAGGTCACCGTCGACCCGCAGAACGGCAAGGGCGTCGGCCGGATCGTCTTCGAGTTCCTGCTCCCGATCCTGATCCTCGCGAACATCTTCGCGATCATCTTCCTGGGCAAGGGCAGCGGTGGCGGCGCCATCGGCGAGGTCACGAACTTCGGCCGTGTCGAGGACGGCGGGCGCACCGGCAGCTCCACGGTCACCTTCAAGGACGTCGGTGGCGCCGAGGAGGCCGTCATCGAGCTCGCCGAGATCCGCGACTACCTCAAGGACCCGGCCAAGTACGTCGCGCTGGGCGCGGTGCCGCCGAAGGGCGTGCTGCTGTTCGGCCCGCCCGGGACCGGCAAGACGCTGCTCGCGAAGGCCGTCGCCGGCGAGGCGGGCGTGCCGTTCTTCAGCGTGGCCGGTGCCGAGTTCGTCGAGTCCCTGGTGGGCGTCGGCGCGGCGCGCATCCGTGACCTGTTCCGCCGCGTGAACGCGGTGGCCCCGGCCATCGTCTTCATCGACGAGCTCGACGCCGCCGGCCGCAAGCGCGGCTCGGGCGGCGGCGGTGGCGGCTCCGACGAGCGCGAGCAGACCCTCAACCAGCTCCTCGTCGAGATGGACGGCTTCGAGGCCTCCACGGGTGTCGTGGTCATCGCCGCGACCAACCGCCCCGACATCCTCGACCCGGCCCTCATGCGCCCGGGCCGCTTCGACCGCCACATCACGGTCGAGCGCCCCGACCTCGAGGGTCGCGTCCGCATCCTCAACATCCACGCGGCGAGAAAGCCGCTGGGCGCCGACGTCGACCTGACCCGCCTCGCGGAGCGCTGCCCCGGCTTCACGGGCGCCGACCTCGCGTCCGTGGTCAACGAGGCCGCGCTGCTCACGATCCGTCGCAAGGGCAGCCAGGTCGGCCAGAAGGACCTGGAGGAGGCGGTCGTCCGCGTCCTCGAGGGCCCGCAGCGCCGCGGCCGCGTGCTGACCGCCGACGAGCGCCTCCGCGCCGCCTACCACGAGATCGGCCACGTCGTCGTCGCCGCGACCCTCGGTCGCCACGAGGACATCCACCGCGTGACCGTGCTGGCCCGCGGCCGCACCGTCGCCGCCGCGACGTTCGGCGACACCGAGGCCACCCTGCTCACGCGCAGCAGCCTGCACAACCAGCTCGTCGCCACCCTCGGCGGCGTCGCTGCCGAGGACCTGGTCCTCGGTGAGGGCTCCACGGGTGCCGAGCAGGACCTCGAGCACGCGACCGACATCGCTCGCGACATGGTCACCAAGTACGGCATGAGCGACGAGGTCGGCCCGGTCCGCTTCCAGGTCAAGGCCGGCGAGGGCTTCCTCGGCCACGAGAGCGAGCTCGTCGAGCTGTCCGACGAGACCCGCCGCGAGGTCGAGGGCGCGGTCCGCAAGCTCATCGAGGGCGCCCGCGACGAGGCCAAGGCCATCCTGCGCGCGCACCGCCGGGAGCTCGACTCCCTCGCGGCCCGCCTCGACGCCGAGGAGACGCTCGAGGGCGAGGTCCTCGAGGAGGCCCTCGCGCCGCTCATGAAGGCCATCTCGACGCCGCCCGCGAGCGCCAGCACCACGTCGCGACCGGCCGCCCGTCGTACCCCCACCGCTGTGGCCAAGGCGTCGACGCCGGCAGCCAAGCCGGCCGCCCGCAAGGCCCCGACTGCGGCCAAGCCCGCGAACAAGGCGACGGCCGCCGGTCGCAGCAGCAGCGCGGCGCGCAAGACGACGAGGAAGTAGCCGTGCGCCGACCTCGCCTGAGGTCAGCGCTGCTGGCCGGCGCCGTCCTCTCGATGGGCGTGCCGGCCCTGGCGCTGGCCGAGGCACCCGCGCTGCACTGCCGCGGGGTGAAGCAGACCGGTCTGTGGGAGTCGATCCACATCGACTCCTTCAAGCCGGTGCAGTCGCTGTCGTCCTCCGACACGGTGACCGGCTACACCGTCGACGAGGGCAAGCCGCAGGACCTCGCCGTCACCAACGGCGTCCGGGTCCAGAGCAGCACCGACCACGGCTGCGACTGGACCGACTCGCTGGCCCTGCAGGCGACGCCGAGCGCGTCCCAGTCGTTCGCCGGCCTGCAGGCCAAGGTCGTCTCGCTCGCCCTGCTCGGCTCGACGCACGTCGCGGCCGTGCAGGAGGGCAGCGGCGCGGCCAGTCGCCCGCACATCATGGTCGGCACCGGCAGCGACTGGGTCACGGCCGACAGCGGCCTGCCTGTCCAGGGCGCGCCGAAGCTGCTCCGCGCGGCGAACGACGGCCGCACGCTCTACCTCACCGTCAGCCCGACCAACACCGGTGGCGACGGCGGCGCCACGACCGGCCTGCCGGGGCTGCCCGTCACGGGCGGGGGTGGAGGGGGTACGCCGACCGGGCTGCTCTACGCGAGCACCGACCGCGGCCACAGCTGGACGCTCCGCACCACGGCCAGTGACCTGCCGTCGGGCGGCGAGGGCTTCTCCGCCCTCGACGTGGACGGCAGCGACAGCAACCGGCTCTACGGCATCGTCAACGGCCAGCTCGCGGTGTCCGGCAACGGCGGCTCGACCTTCACCCGCCCGGTCGGTGGAGGCTTCAGCGCGGTGACCGCCATGGGCCCGCTGACCGTGGGTGCCTTCACCTCCGGCGGCTCGTTCCTCTACAGCTCCAACGGCGGGACGACGTTCACCAGGTACGTCGGACCGGCCGGCGTCACGTCGGCCGGCTACCGGTCCGGCGGCGACAGCAGCCTGATGCTCGAGCGCTCCGGCCAGATCCTGAGGTTCACGCCGTTCACGACCAGCCTGGTCTCCGCGCCGGCGGCCACCGAGCCGCGCACCGGCTCCATGCTCGGCGACCGCAGCGACCAGGCGAGCTTCCACGCGCTCTCGGGCCACAGCATCCTGCGCTACGTCGACGTGACCTCCTCGTCGACGACGATCCCGCCGATCGCGACCGGCGACACCTCGGTGCCGCCGCCGCGCCCGGGTGTCGTCGTCCCCGCCGTGCGGGCGGTGACGCTGCCGGTCGGCCAGACGGCCACGGTGCCGTTCACCCTCGACCTCCCCAAGAACCCGACGCCGCTCGACCTGTTCTTCCTGGTCGACGCCTCGGGGTCGATGACCGACTACATCAAGAACCTCAAGGCCAACATCAACCGCATCGTCAGCTCGCTGACGGCGCAGAAGGTGGACCTGAAGGTCGGCGTCGGAACCCTCGGCTCGGGCGAGCGGAAGGGGGACCAGCCCTACCCGGCTACGTACGTGTACCCGACGGACCCGAAGCGGACCTACAACCGCCCGAAGATCTACCACCGCATCCGCGCTGTCGGTGCAATAGGCAGCGACCTGCAGAAGGCTGTCGACAGCATCCAGATCGAGAGCGACGACATCCCCAGCAGCGTGGGAAGTGTGACCGTCGGCGGTGGGCACGAGGGCCAGCTGCTCGCTCTGCAGGACCTCTCGGACGGCAGAGGCATCCAGTCCCAGTACGGAGGCTTCTCCGTACCGCCCGGCCAGAACGCAGGTTGGCGGGGCAGCCAGGACACCCGCAGGATCGTCATCGTGGCCACGGACGAGGCCTTCGACAACCCCTACCCGCAGCGCACGAGCGCCTCGGGCCAGCTGGACTTCGGCCCGGCGCTCGCTGCCTTGAAGGCGAAGGGCACCCAGGTCATCGGCCTCACCGCCGGCAGCAGCGACTCCGCTCCCGACCTGCGCAAGGTCGCGTCCGGGACGGGCAGCTTCGCCCCTCCGGGCGGCGTCTACTGCGGCATCGACCCGAACACCGACCTGCCGGAGAACCTCAAGCAGGGTGACCCGATGGTCTGCAACAGCGGTGACCACTTCGCCGACGCGATCATCCGGCTGCTCGCCAGCCTGGTGGACCGACAGTCGGTGAAGCTGGTGCCGCTGACGGCCTCGCCGGTCCTCGGCGCCGTCCAGGGCAGCGCCCTCACCGGGCTGAACGTGAAGAAGCCCAACGCGGCGCCC
>JAODNF010000354.1 GCA_025464915.1 Frankiales bacterium
CGCCGCCATGACGCCCGGCTGCACGAAGCAGGCCTGCGACTTCCGAGACAACCTCGCCGTCTTCGACGACGCCGGCTACACCGTGCTCGGCATCTCCCCGGACAAGCCGGAGAAGCTCGCGAGGTTCGTCGAGAAGGAAGGGCTGACGTTCCCCCTGCTCTCCGACCCCGACAAGGAGACGCTGACGGCCTACGGCGCCTACGGCGAGAAGCAGCTCTACGGCAAGACCGTCGTCGGCGTGATCCGCTCGACTTTCTTCATCGACGAGAAGGGCAAGATCTCCCAGGCCCTGTACGGCGTGAAGGCGACTGGCCATGTCGCGAAGCTCCTGAAGGACAACGCGCTCTGAGCGGCTCCTCCGAGGTCGTGGTCCTGCTCTGCCGCGACTGCTGCTGCGGCACCGCCCAGAAGCACCCGCGCACCGACCACGACGCGCAGCTGACCTCGCTCACCGCTGCAGCCTCGGACAACCCCGCCGTCGAGGTCCGCCTCGTCGACTGCCTCGACGAGTGCGACCGGTCCAACGTCGCCGTCGTGCGACGTCCCCGCGCCCCCCGCAAGCAGCGCGACACGTGGTTCGGCGGGTTGCTCACGGATGCGGCCACCGACGCCTTCGCCGACTGGGTCCGCGACGGTGCCCCCGATCACGCGATACCCGCGAAGATCCGCGGCCTGACCTTCCGCCACCTCCCGCCCCGCAAGGACAGGTAGCAGCCCTGTGGACGATCCTGCCGATGCTCCAGGCACCTGCGCGACCAATCGCTCGTCCTGGCTGTGGACCACGTCAACGGCGACTGGCTGGACGACCGCTTGGAGAACCTGCGGTTCCTCTGCCCGAGCTGCCCACGCGCAGACGTCAACGTGGTGTCGCAGGAAGAGCGCTTAGCATCGGACGCCGAGGGGGCCGTAGCCCAACTGGTGAGGCAGACGGTTTAGGTCCGTAAATGTGCGAGTTCGAATCTCGTCGGCCCCACTGGCTCACACCGACGCTGCCCACCGGAGTGCACCAGGTTCCCGGTAGGTCGAACCGACAGAGCCACCGCAGTGTGGAAGTCAGATACGACTACAAGGAACTACCCGGCAGCCTGTAGGAAGAACTGGGCAGCCACACCGACCTCTCCGGGACGGAGGGGGACAGACATCACGGGTGCCTGGGTCTCCAACAGCCAGAGGCACCTGCCGGGAGGCTGCATCAGCTGGCGCTTGGCGGCGCGTCCGCCTGTGCAGAAGCCTTCCGCCTGCCCGACTGAGCGAGCTGCTCGTATCTGCGCGGCGGGCGCTGCGCTCTTGCGGCTACGGGAACCATCGGATCTCACCCTGTCGCGGGGTGCGGGAGTGTCAAGGGGACGTCATGAACAACCGTCGAGCAGTACGCGCAGCCACCATCGCAGGACTTATCGCTGGAGCCACCGCCGCAAGCGGCACCGGCATCGGATGGGCAGACAAGCCGGTCCCTGCACCACCGTTCACGATCGCCTCCAGCGCCTGGTGCGGCTTCCTCGTGCAGTACAGCGAGACCGCCGACAAGGTGAAGACGCACATTCAGGTCGATGGGACTGTGATCGTCACGGGCGTGGTCAAGGCCGTACTCAGCAACCCGGCCGACGGGAAGTCGCTGGCCGTCAACATCAGCGGGCCGCAGTTCTTCGGCACGGTCACAAAGCTGACCGGACCTCAGCTGTTCCTGCTGGCCTCCGGAGACGTCGGCGGCGCCGGCATCTTCCTGGACAAGGGCAACACCACAGCCGTCCGCGACCCGAACACCGGCCTGTTCACGAGCATCGTCACCGACGGAAACAGCAGCGGGAACCTCTGCGCCCAACTCTGACCCCGCGCGAAGGAGGCCTCCATCTCCGCTCGGCTAAACCGCACTGTTCACATTCGGGAGGCTGTTCCGCCAGTTCATCGTGCCGCAGGGTCAGCGTCGTATTTCGCCGCTGGACGTGTAGCTGTCGTCACCCGTCCGATCGTCGATGTGCCGCGGCGGGCAGAAGGGTCGACGCGACCATCTGAGGCGGTCGAGGTCGATGGAACCTCCAGCTCACTACGCGCTACCAGCGCCGTGGGATCGGCGGCCAATGGTCGGTTGGAGACATGATGTGACGCCGCATGAGGTCACGGCTGGATCAGCCAGCGTGTTCCACGCATCCACCCGAGGGCAGCACCGTCAGAATGGGATCAGTCCTGGGAGTGGGCCATCCTCGAGCAGTCGACGCGCAGAACACCTGCGGTCCGCTGTCTAGAGCTGCCCTGGCTGGACCAGGCCGCTCTCGTAGGCGATGACAACGGCTTGAGATCGGTCACGCAGCTGGAGCTTGGTCATGAGCCTGGCCAGGTGGGTCTTGACGGTGGCCTCGGAGAGGAAGAGCTGCCCGGCGATCTCGCTGTTGGAACGGCCGCGTCCGATCTCCGCGAGCACCTCTCGCTCGCGCGGTGTCAGGGGGTCGAGCACGGCGCTGTGGTCGCGGCCCGGTTCGGGTCGGCTGACGAACTGCTCTATGAGCCGGCGGGTGATCTGCGGCGCGAGCAGGGCATCGCCGCGGGCAGCCGCGCGGATCGCGCTGACGAGGATCTCGGGCTCCGTGTCCTTGAGCAGGAACCCGGCAGCGCCGGCCGTCATGGCGTCGTAGACGTACTTGTCGAGGTCGAAGGTGGTGAGCACGAGGATGCGGCAGCCCACATCGGCGAGCTGACGCGTCGCCTCGATCCCGTCGAGCTCAGGCATCCGCACGTCCATCAAGGCGACGTCGGGCGCGAGAGCACGGATCCGCTCGACCGCTTCGAGGCCGTTCGTCGCCTCACCGACGACCTCCAGGTCGTCCTGGGTGCTGAGGATGCCGACGAGTCCGGCCCTGACCATCGTGTGGTCGTCAGCGACCACGACCCGGATGGGGCCGCTCACGCCATCGCCCCGGTCCGGGCGAGCGGTAAGACGGCGCGCACCTCGAAGTGGCCGTCCCTCGGCGCGGCGACCAGCGTCCCGCCGTAGAGCCCCAACCGCTCCCGCATCCCCGCCAGGCCGTGGCCGCTCGGCGGGAGGTGCGTCCCTGGCCCGAGCTCGTTCACGACGCTGATGACAAGCTCATCAGCGGCCGCGACGCGCACCTCGACGATCCCCAGACGACCGTGCTTGAGGGCGTTGGTCAAGCCCTCCTGGACCACGCGGTAGACCGTGAGCCCCAGACCAGCGGGCAGCTCCTCCCGCAGGTCCAGCTCGGCCCGCACGTCCAGACCCGCAGCGCGGAAGCCGTCGAACAGGGCAGGAAGCAGCTCCTGCCCAGGCAGTGGGGCGAGCAGCGGCTCCTCGTTGGTGAGCAGCCCGAGGGTGTCGCGCAGCTCCACGAGCGCTTGACGCCCGGTGTCCTCCGCCGCCCGGAGCCGCAGCTGGTCAGCCTCGTCGGCCGTGTCCATCCGGGTCGCGCCGATCTGGACGACCATGGTGCTGACGGCATGCGCGACGACGTCGTGCATCTCCGCGGCGATCCGGCGACGTTCCTGCCCGACAGCCGCCAGCTCGCTGGCCGCCTGCTCGATGGCGAGGTCCTGCAGGGTGCGGCGCAGCTCTGCGCCCTGGACGTCGAAGCGGCGCAGCGCTCGCCCGGCTCCCCAGGCGGAGAGCAGGAGCAACAGCAGGAAGGCCACGTCGGAGACGGCTGCCTCGAAGGAGGTGTCGTGCAGGACGGCTGGTGGTGCGATCCCTGGCAGCCAGGCAATTCGCGCGACGAGGCCGTCGGACTGCCTTGCGACGGTGTAGGCAGCGATGCACAGGGGCAGCAGCGTGCCGAACAGATAGAGGGAGTGCGCGACGACCAGGCTCGGCAGCAGCGTCACGGCAAGCATCGAGAGGTAGACGGCGGTCGGTGCCCGCCGGCGCCAGGCCAGCGGAAGGCACAGCAGCGCCCCGAGCAGCACGTTGACCCAGACGCGCCCGGCCCGGCTCCCGTCGTCGAAGGACGTGTCCACTGACTCGACGACGGCCACGACCGCGAAGAGCGCTGCCAGTCCGACGTCGAGCAACCTACCGGCCGGCCGAGGGGCAGGCAGAGCTGCGCTTGGTCCGCCGGGTTCTGGCAGACGACGAGCACGCGGCTCGCCCTCGGGGCGCAGCAGGCCGAGGCTTCGACGCAGCTCCACCAGGGCCTGCCGGCCCGTCCCTTCCGCTGCCCTGAGGTTCGGCTGCTGCGGTCGGGACTTCTCCATCGACATCCGGGCGGCGCCGACCTGGACGACCATGAGGCTCACGGCGTGCGCGACGACGTCGTGCATGTCGGCGGCGATGCGGGCCCGCTCCTCAGCGACTGCCAGCCGCTCGCGGCTGCCTTGCTCGCCCGCCAGTCGGTCGCGGGCCGCTTCCAGCTGAGCCCGCTGCACGTCGTACCGGTGGAGGACCCGAGCGAGGGCCCACGTGACCACCGTCATGCCCACCGGCAGCAGTGGGTTCCCCACCTCGCCGGCGTAGCGCCCGGAGTGCAGGACCAGGCCCAGCCAGAAGGCCACGCCGGACAGCCAGGCCCAGCGGGACCAGCGGCCATGCTCGTGCCGCGCGACGGTGAAGGTCATGATCAGCAGGGGAACGGCGTTGGCGAACAGGAAGCCCGCACGTGCGATGACCAGGGCGGGCAGCACGAAGACCGCATTCATCGCGAGGAACCCGAGAACCGGCCTCCGGGATCGCAGCAGCAGCGTCCCGCAGAACAGGCCCTGCAGGACGAGGTCCAGAGCCAGCGAGGCGCGCTGGTGCAGTTCCTCCACCGGTTGCGTCAGCTCCAGGACCGCGACGGCCGTGAACCCTGCCGCGAGTGCCACGTCGACGGCGCTGCTGCGCGCGACCTGGAGCCTCATGAGCCGGAGCCTAGGTGCCCGAGGTGGTGCTGCACGTCCGTCTGACGAAGTAGGCCCTGTCCTTCCGAAGGAGTAGCTCTCGCCCGTCCCGGGCTGATGCGCGACGGGGCTCCCGCTCCTTAGCGTGCTGCCACCGGCCCGCACCGAGGGCCTCCAGCACCGGGAGAAGCCATGACCAGTACCGACTTCGAGATGGGCCCCACCAGCACGTCACGCTCCGCCGTCGCAACGACCGCGCTCGCCGCAGTCGCCCTGTCCGCCATCGGTCTCGTCAGCACGTCGATCGGGGTGCTGATGAACGCGCACGGCTTCCAGAGCAAGAGCGACGTGCAGACGCCGCTGAGCGACACCCTGTTCCTGATGTTCGTTCTGGGCGGTCTGCTCGCGGCGATCGCCGGAGCAGCAGCGTTCCTGCGCGGCCGCCGTCAGCCCCAGTCCGCCGGCGACCGCCATGCAGCTGTCGTTGTAGCCGGCTACCTCGTCCTTGCCGTGCTGTCGGTCCTCCTGATCAACCTCGTGAACCCGAACGCCTGAACCCGAGCGCAACTGACGATGCCCTCGGCGGTTGGACGATGAGCGCTCTCCAGCCGTTCAGCTGGATTGTCCAGTGGGGTATGCGCATCTGCCGGCTCCTTCGGTGTGCTGCGGATCGGTTCGATGAAGGGCCGTGTCGACCCGCACCGCTGACCGCTCAGAAGGGGACCGCCGTAGCAAGGGCCGGCTCACCGCGACCGGACAGGCCGCGGCAGAAGTCGATGGCATCGTCGGTCACGGTTGGTCCGCCGCCGGCGAACTGCCACCGACCCCCTGCCGGACCGTCAAGTTCCACGGTGCAGGGCTGACCGTGTCGCTCGGCCCATTCGGTGACCACGTCGTTCACGACGACCCCGTCGTGCTCGGGGGTCAGCTCGAGGTCCTGGCCGGTCGCTCGGGCGAGGTCGATGCGGTGCATCCACGGGTCCCTGCTCAGGACGACGTCGACGAGGAACCCGATGGTCCAGTCCTCGGTCTGTGCGCCTACGGTCTGCGGGATCGGCAGGGTGCGTCCGCGGACGAAGCCCGGAGTGCGCCGTCGGCCCTTCACGGACCTCGGGCCGATGACGGCGAACCGCTCGACGAGCTCCTCGGTGCTGTCCGTGGCGTGGTTCGCGACCTGCACCGCCGTCAACGCGTCGATGAACTCACCGCCAGCCCGCCGCGCGGCGGTCATCTGCTTGCCCTGCTCGATCATCGACGCCGACATCTCCGTCATCCCGACGACGTGCCCGACCAGGTCGCGCACCCGCCAGCCCTGGCAGTCGGTCGGCTTGGACCAGTCCTCGGCCCCGAGACGTCGGAGCTGCGCCAGGAACCGGTCGTTCTCCGTCGCCGCCAGCCGCATCGCGGTCGCCCGGTCGAGCGCGGGTCGGCGAGCCGTCATCGTCCTGCTCCGACGGGAGCCTCGTGCCCGGGCAGAGCCTGCGCCGCCGGGTGGCAGCCGAAGCGCGTCTCGTAGACGTCAGCGAGGTCCCGCAGCAGCTTGGCGCAGTCCCCGTTGTACGACGAGCCGTGCATGACTGCCAGCGTCGTCGGCTCGAGGTCAGCGAGCCGCCGGTAGGCAGCCGGGATCGCGGGTCCCATCGAGGTCTGCCAGAACGTCTCCTCAGCCACGACGGCAGCCTCCAGCAGGTCCTTGTCTGTGACCGCGGCACCGTCGCCGAGCTGCGTGCAGAGGTCACCGCAGAACAGCGTGCGGGTCTCCTGCTCGAAGAAGACGTGCGATTCCCAGTTGTGCGGGACGTGGGGGGTCGCCACCTCGAGCACGCTGCGTCGCAGTCCCGCGCCCCCGAGGTCGAGCACCTCGCCGTCTGCGAGACCCCGCGGCGGACGGTTCAGCATGTCGTTCAGCGAGAGCATGACACCCAGAGCGCCGTGGGCCACCTGCGCGTGCGGCGCCTCCTCGAGGAACTCGTTGACCGACCCGCACTCGTCGGCCTCGACGTGCGCGAAGGCGATCCACCGCAGTCGCCCGACGGGCGTCACCTTGTCGACGGCGTCGCGCACGAGAGGGAACAGCTGCCGCATCCCTGTGTGGTAGAGCAACGGCTCCTCGGCGTCGATGAGGAACTGGTTGAACGTGAAGCCCCCGGGTGCGATCTCGGGGATGCACGTGGAGATGCGGTAGATGCGGTCGGCGATCTGGTCGACCTTGGTGTCGTTCATGGCTTCCCCTTGCTTCGCGGGCGAACGGGCTGGCCGTACAGGGTCAGGAACATCGAGACGAGATCGGGCAGAGTGGCGGTGAAGACGCCCTCGTCGAAGGACTGGTTCGGCGCATTCGCCAGCTGCTGCGTCATGACGCCCGTGGTGAGGACCGTCCAGGTGCGCAGCAGCGCCTCGGGGTCGCAGTCGGGCCG
This sequence comes from Frankiales bacterium, assembly GCA_025464915.1. Taxonomy (GTDB): domain Bacteria; phylum Actinomycetota; class Actinomycetes; order Mycobacteriales; family SCTD01; genus RYN-111. The sequence goes on from JAODNF010000354.1 coordinate 7,239, forward strand.
GAACAGCCCCCGCACCTGCAGCTCCTGGAAGCTCGCCTGCGCGGACGCGAGCACCGCAACGGCAGGCTCGTACGCCTCAGGCGACGGCTCGTAGCCAGGCACCACCCGCCAGCACATCAGCTGTGCCTGCGCGGGGTGCGCGAGCATCCAGCCGACGAACGCCCTGCCCGTCTCGAGGAAGTAAGCCGGCAGGTCCTCCGCGTCCTGCACCCCGGCGTAGAGCGGCGTCATCCTCTCGTGGATCGCGCGCCACCCACGGGCGAACACCGCGTCGTACACCGCGTTCTTGGAGCCGAAGTAGACGTACAGCGACGGCGTCCGCATCCCCATCCGCCGGGCGACCTCACCGAGCGACAGACCTCCGACGCCTTGATCTGTCATGACCTCGATCGCCATGTCCACGATCTCCTCGATCGTCTCCCGACGACGACGGGCCCGACGGTCGAGGGGAGCGGGTCCGGTGGTCACATCGACACTGTTTACCTAAGAGTGTTAGGAAGTCAACCTGGTATGAGGCAACCAGGAAGAGCGAAGGGCGACGCCGGCCGAGAACCCGCGCAGTTCGCGCCGTCGGCCTTGGCCTCCACGGCCCCGGCTACGGGCTCTGGGATCTGGGATCCGGCGAAGAAGTGTCGTAACCCGTCGAGCCGGCTGGATGGGGAAGTGCCGCCCTCCGCTTGATGATCAAGCCGGCCCACGCCGGCCCAGCGCGACGAAGGAAGCCTCCGGCCTCGTCAGCCCGTCCTGAGCAGCCGCCAGAGCCCCATCCCGACGCGCACGCACTCAGGATGACAGAGCAGCGGTCAGCAGGGGGGCCAGAGCCCGGAAGGCCTGGCCGCGGTGGGAGATCGCGTCCTTCTCGTCGGGGCTGAGCTCGGCGGACGTGAC
>JAODNF010000367.1 GCA_025464915.1 Frankiales bacterium
AGGCGGGGAGCACCTCGGCCGGTGCGAAGGCGGGGCAGTCCCACACCGCTGCGGCGGCCACTCCCGCCGTCGCCATCGCCGCCATCTTCCACGAGGCGGGCGTGCTCCAGGCGCACGACCTGCCCGAGATGTTCGACCTGCTGAGCGTCCTCGCGTCCGCCCCCCTCCCCCGGGGCCCGCGGGTCGCCGTGATCGGCAACTCCGGTGGGCCCGGTGTCCTCGCGGCCGACGCCTCCACGGATGCCGGGCTGGTCATGGCCGAGCTCAGCATCGAGACGAGGGCAGCGCTCAGCGGACTGCTGCCGAGCAGCGCAGCCGTCGACAACCCCGTCGACCTGCTGGCAACCGTGACCCCGAAGACCTACGCCGAAGCACTGGACGCCGTGCTCGCCGACCCGGGCGTGGACGCCGTAGTCGCCATCTACACACCTTTGACCAGTGGGGCGGCGGCGCCGTTCGCCGCTGTGCTGGCAGCCGCCTCGGCGGCGCATCCGACCACTCCTGTCCTGGCGGTCCTCCCGGGTGTCGGCCTCGCCCCCGCAGAGCTGCTCCGTGCCTCGGGTGACCTCGCTCTGCCGTGCTTCGAGTTCGCGGAGCCGGCGGTGCGCGCCCTCGGGAAGATCACCGCCTATGCCGCCTGGCGGTGCCTCGAGCCGGTCGCGGGCGCCTACGTCCTCAACCCCAAGCGGCGCGACCGCGCACGTGCGCTGATCGACATCAAGGCCGGCTGGCTCTCACCCGTCACCACCACCGGATTGCTTGAGGCCTACGGGATCCCCACGGCACGGACGATCGAGGCGGTGGGCGCGAGCGCCGCGATGGCTGCGGCAGAGGTGCTCGGCTACCCCGTCGTGCTGAAGGCTGCAGGGGCCCAGATCGTGCACAAGTCCGATGTCGGCGGCGTCGTGCTGGGGCTTCGGACCACCGCTGAGGTCGGTGCCGCGTTCACCGGCATGCGCAAGCGGATCGGTCCGACGATGACCTCGGCCGTCGTCCAGCGGATGCACCAGGCGGCCGGCGCGCTCGAGCTGCTCGTGGGGCTGACGGTCGACGCGGGCGTCGGCCCCCTGCTGCTTGTCGCCGAGGGCGGCACCTACACCGACCTGCTCGACGACCGGGTCGTGCGGATGCCACCGGCCGATCGTGGGTCCGCCTGGGAGCAGCTGGCGAGCCTGCGCTGCGCCCGCCGGTTCGGCGGGTACCGCGGCAGCCCTGCCCTCGAGGTGGAGGGCGTCGTCGACGTCCTCATGGCACTGGCAGCCATGGCCCGCGAGCTGCCGTCGCTCCTGGAGCTGGACTTGAACCCGCTCCTGGTCACCTCCGGGAGCGTCTGCGTGCTCGACGCCCGCATCCGGGTCGGACCACCGGTTCCTTCCCAGGACCGCGGCACCCGATCGCTGTCGCGAGCAGCGACCCGTTAGCGGTTTGAGGACTTCTGAAGGACATCGCCGGTGCTGAAGCGCGCCGCCCGGCGACGAAAGTGCCGCTCCGGTGAGCGCCCTTCGGGCGGACGTGGCGCAACTGCCGCGCGGAAGAACCAGGTCTTCCCGATCTCGATGAGCACGAGATAGCCCAAGACCATCGCGCCGAGCGCGGCGAAGAAGCCCAGTGGCAGCGCGTGGAAGCCGAGCTGGTGCGCGAGGGGCGTGCTCGGCAGGGCTGCGCCGATCAGCACGACGCCGAGCGCCGACACGGTCAGGGTCAGGCTGGGACGGCTGCTCACGAACGGCACCCGTCGAGTGCGGATCGCGAAGATGATGAGGGTCTGGGTCGCCAGCGACTCCACGAACCAGCCGGAGCGGAACTGCGCGGGTCCAGAGTCGAACACCCACAGCATGATGCCGAAGGTCGCGAAGTCGAACAGCGAGCTCAGCGGTCCGAAGAACAGCATGAACCGGCGGATGAAGGCGATGTCCCAGTGCGACGGTGCTCGCAGCTGCTCCTCGTCGACGTTGTCCGTCGGGATGGCCAGCTGACTGGCGTCGTACAGCACGTTGTTGAGCAGGATCTGCGAGGGCAGCATGGGCAGGAAGGAGAGGAACAGCGAAGCGCCGGCGGCGGAGAACATGTTGCCGAAGTTGCTCGAGGTGCCCATCAACACGTACTTGATGGTGTTGGCGAAGATCCGCCGACCCTCCGCGACGCCGTCGGCAAGGACGTTGAGGTCCTTGTCCAGCAAGATCACGTCTGCCGCGTCCTTTGCGACGTCCGTCGCTGAGTCCACCGAGATGCCGACATCGGCCGCGTGCAGTGCGAGCGCGTCGTTGACCCCGTCACCCAGGAAGGCAACGCCGCCGCCGGTGCGGCGCTGGAGCCGGACGACGCGCGCCTTCTGCTCTGGCGTGACGCGGGCGAACACGGTCGTCGTGGCCAGGGCTGCGGCGAGCTCGTCGTCGTCCAGGGCGTCTATCTGGGCACCCGTGACGGCGGCCCCCTCTGCGAGACCCAGGTCGTGGCAGACCTTGACGGCGACGGCGGCGTTGTCCCCGGTCACCACCTTGACCGCGATTCCCAGCGACGCGAGTCGCTGCAGCGCTTCTGCGGCCCCGGGCTTCGGTGGGTCGAGGAACACCAGTAGTCCCACGAGGTCCAGGTCCCGCTCGTCCGATGCCGCCAGCGACGCCGACGTCACCCGCCGGGTCGCGACGGCGACCACCCGGTTGCCGGCCGCGAACTCGGCGTCGAGCGCAGCTCGGATCGCGTCCGGGACCTGGGTGCACCGCTCCAGCAGGCCTTCCGGGGCACCTTTGCTCACCAGTGTGAGCAGGCCTGCCTCGTCCTTCACGACGACCGAGACACGACGGCGATCGTGGTCGAACGGAAGCACCGTCAAGGTCTTGTACGACGACAGCCGGGGCCGGATCGCCTCGCCCGCGTGCGCCTCCCAGAGCGCGGTGTCGAGCTGGTTGCCGCCCGGGGCGCCACCTCCGCTACCCAGGTGCCCGGAGCAGAGCAGACCCCAGAGCAGTGGCTCACCCGACTCGCTCGGCAGGACGTGCGAGAACTCGATGCTCCCCTGCGTCAGGGTGCCCGTCTTGTCGGTGAGCAGCACGTCGATGTCGCCGAGGTCCTCGATGCACACCAACCGCTTCACGAGCACTCGCTTACGACGCATCCGACCGGATCCGGTCGCCAGGCTCGAGGACACGACGGCGGGGAGCAGCTGCGGCGTGATCCCGACCGCGATCGCCAACGAGAAAAGCAACGCGTCTAGGACGGGCCTCTGCAGCACCACGTTGAGCACGAAGATCGAGGTCGTGAGGGCGCCCGCCACGTAGACGAGCAGCAGTGAGAACCGACGCAGTCCCACCTGGAACTCGGTCTCCATCAAGGCCGTGTCCAGCCCGGCCGCGATGGCACCCAGCTCGGTGCCCGCCCCCGTCGCCACCACGACTCCTCGACCGACGCCGGCATGGACCACGGTGCCCATCAGAGCTGCACAGGTGAGGTCACCCAGACCGGCCCCAACGGCGACCGGATCGGTCTCCTTGGCCACCGGGAGGGACTCCCCCGTCAGAATGGCCTCATCGCACTCGAGCCCGCTGACCGCCAGCAGTCTCAGATCCGCCGGCACGATGTCCCCGAGCTTGAGGTCGACGACGTCGCCCGGAACGAGAGCCAGCACGTCCACCTCGGTCGCGACGCCCTCGCGGAGCACCAGGGCGAGGTGCCTGATCTGCGAGTGCAGGGCTTCGGCGGCCTTCTCCGCCCGGAGCTCGTTGACGAGCCCCAGCCCCACGGACAGGCCGACGATGACGCCGATGATGACCGCGCTGCCGCGCTCTCCGACGAAGAAGGAGGCGATCGCGGCGGCGAGCAGCAGGCCCAGCAGGGGAGACCTGACCTGGCGCCACAGAACCGTCAGCAGCCGGGCTCGATGGGAGGCGACGGCGTTGGGCCCGTACTGGACCAGCCGGCGCCGCGCCTCGACAGCGGTCAGGCCGAGTTCGCGGGTATCGAGGTCTCCCAGGACGTCGTGGAGATCCCGGCTGGCCGCGTGCACGACGGGGCCGCCGGCGCGTGTCTCGCCAGACCGCTCAGGGGAGCTCACCGCCATGGGTCAGGCCGCCCGGTGGACGACGCACGAAACCTCACAGCAGCCGTCTCCCCTCGACGTGCCGGGGCTGGATCCGCAAGGTGTGCCGCCGCACCCCGTTGGCCCAGGGCACCGGGAGGTCGAGGCGATCGGCCTCGGCGGCGCGCAGTCGCTCGGCGCGTCCGGTGACGACGACGCTCCAGCCGGCGTGAGCCGCGGGATCGACGGCCTCCACCTCGAAGGCCACCGTCTCGCGACGCTCGGCCGCCTGAAGCTTCGGACCCGGACCGGAGCGGATGAGGATCGCCCCGTCCTTCAGCACGTAGTTGACGGGGACGATGTCGGGGACGCCGGCACGTGCCACGTACGCGAGCCGGCCGACGGTGCCCGATGCGAGGAGCTCGAGGCAGGCCGCAGCCGACAGGCGCTGGAGGGCCCCCGGTCCTTCGTCCCTCTCCTGGTCGCAGAGCTGGCGACGATCGGTGACCGCACAGGCGATGGCTTCCCAGGATCCGCGTGCGTTGCCGACGGCGCCGCCCATGACCCGCCTGCTGAGGCCGAGGAGGGAGCCGACGGGAGTGTTCGACATGACAAGCCCTTCCGGCTGGCGGGTGCGCGACCTGCTCACGATGCGAGGTCCGCCGCCCCCGGGACAGAGGCGAACGTCCTCTGCGCGGTCGTCGCCGGGTTCGGGACCAAGGCCTCTGTCCCCGACAGGACGCGAGCCTCCACGCTGAGCGCATGAACCGGGTAGTCACTGTCCCTCACGACCGCACCGACCTGGCCCTTGCGCCGGTCGCGCTTGCCGTTAGCCAGCAGCTCGAGGAGCTCGGGCGGCTCACCGAACCTGAGCTGTCCTTCGCGATCGCCCTCGGCACCGACCACGACCCTGTTCCCGGCCGTCGGGTCGAGCTCCTCCTCGAGCTGCTCGAGCGTGACGTCGACCTGCACGGCTGGTCACTGCACGGGTCCCCGGGCGGGCTTCGGCTGCAGCACGAGAACAACTCCATCGTCCTCGGACTCACGCCGTCGCTCAGGCACTTCCTGGGAGCGGATGGCGTGCGATGACGTCACTGGTCCTTCTGGGAGTGGTCCTCGGAGCCGTGGCCGTGCTGCTCTGCTGCCTGGTGGCCGCTCTGGTCGCGAGGGCAGCGCGGGGCTTCGCAGATCTCGCGACCCGTGCGAGGCCCCTGACCACTGCCCTGAGGACTCCGGCACCGACCACGAACCTGTCGGAGCCACTCGGGTGGACGTCCTTGGACGACATGCAGGTCGCACGACTGCTGAGCCAGCCGCCTCCGTGAGAGCCCTCGCCACCGGCTCCCGCTGAGGTGCGCATCGTCGTCGCCCTCGGTGGCAACGCGCTGCTGCGCCGAGGTGAGCGACCCGACGCCACGATCCAGCTCCAGCACGTCCGGGCCGCAGCCGATGCCCTGGCGGCCCTGGCGAAGGAGCACCAGCTGCTCATCTGCCACGGCAACGGACCGCAGGTCGGCCTGCTCGCGCTGGAGAGCGAGGACGACAGGTCCCTGACGCGCGCCTATCCGCTGGATGCTCTGGTGGCGCAGACCCAGGGGATGATCGGATACTGGCTCGGTCAGGGCCTGCGCAACGCTGGGGTCGCCGCACCGGTGATCAGCGTGGTCACCCAGGTCTTGGTCTCCGCCGAAGACCCTGCCTTTGCTGCTCCCACGAAGTTCGTGGGAGCCGGGTACGACCTGGCCACGGCCACCGAGCTCGCCCGCACCCGTGGGTGGTCGATTGCGGTGGACGGCAGGAGCACCCGTCGCGTGGTGCCCTCCCCCGAGCCGCGAGGTGTCATCGAGATCGACACGATCCTGGCCCTGCTGCGAGCAGGGACGCTCGTCATCTGCGGCGGAGGGGGTGGCGCTCCCGTGGTGTCCGAGGACAACCGACTCCGCGGCGTCGAGGCGGTGGTCGACAAGGACCTCACCGCGTCCTGGCTGGCGGTCGCCGCCGGGGCCGACCGCTTGCTCGTGCTGACCGATGTCGCCGCCGTCCAACGGGACTACGGCACGTCGCAGGCCAGGGCGCTTGCTCAGACGACCTTGCGGGAGCTGGCCGGGATGACGTTCCCCGCCGGATCGATGGGACCGAAGATCGAGGCCTGCCGACGCTTCGTCGAGGTCACTGGCGGCGTCGCCGGGGTTGGGGCGCTCACTGATGCCGCTGCCATCGTGGCAGGTACGGCGGGCACGACGATCCGTCGCTGAACCAGCTCTCGGCTCGGCTGACGAGGGCCCGGGCAGAAGAACATGACCTGAGGGCGGCCGGCGAGCTACGCCGCGCGGGGATACCGGTGCAGCTAGCTGCTCACGGCCTGCCGCGGCGACCCTCGCCGGTCACAACGCTGCCGATCGCAGCGACGTCCGTCCCGTGAGCACGGTGACGACGTGTGAGTCCGTCATGTGAAGTCGACGGGCCTCTCGTCCTGGACGTCGCTGGGCAGCTTTCCGCGAACTCCCTGGAGGGCCTTGACGAAGCGGTGAAAGGGATCGGCCGTGGCGCCGAACATGCACGGGCAACCCCCGTCGATGACGAGCATCCCGTGCTGCCGCGCCAGAGCCGTGGCCTCGGCAGAGACGCTTCCAGCGCCCAGGCCCCGGTGCATCCAGAGGTGACGCACACCCAGCTCGATGCACTCGCCGACGGTGTCGAGCGCCCGGTCAGGTCTGGTCCCGATGACGACAGCGTCGATGCCACCAGGTACCGCGTGAAGGCTCGGGAAGCACGGGTCACCTTCCACCGTGGTCGCGTGAGGATTGATGGCGACGGCCTCGTAGCCGCGTTCTCGCAACCTCCGGTAGACGACGTTGCTGCCGTGGCCCTTGGGCGTGCGGGACACACCCGTGACGGCGATGCGGCGTTGGGACAGGAAGTTCTCGGCGGCTGCTGCGGTCTGCATGCGGGGCTCCTTCAGGAGGTTCGAGGTCGATCGCCGGGCTCGGTCATCCGTTGCTGCCCGTGGGGGTCCGCACGGGTTGCGGCGCCGGGGTCGGGTCGTTGCGCACCGGGGCGTGTCCTGGATCGGTGCCACCACTGTCGAGGCGGAACGGCGGGTACTCGTCACGCATGAGGGCGGCATAGGCGACGACGCGGAAGCACCAGCGGTTGAGACCCATGACGAAGTCGAACAGCGGCGCCGGGTAGCGACCTGTGACGGCCAGGACCACGGCACCGATGACAGTCAGGAGCCCGATGAGGCCTCCGCCGCCGGCGGTCTGCCAGCCGAGCCCCCAGCCGCCGGCGAAGATGCTGACGATCAGGTACTGCGGGAATGCGAGCAACCACCACTTGACGAGCACGAGCCCTCGGCTGAGCTCCTGCGGGTAGTCGACGGTGAAGTCAGCGGGGTACGACGCACTCGCGTCCAGGCTGAACGGCGGGTACCTGTCCGTGCCGAAGGCGCTGGTCGCGTAGAACGCGACGCGCCAGGTCCATCGCATGACTCCGACGTTGAAGTCGAACAACCCGCGCGGGTAGCGCCGCGTGAACAGGATGCAGAAACCTGCGACCACGGTGGTGACTGTGACTGCGATCCACAAGAACGCGAGCAGCACCACATGTGGCAGGACGAGCAGCCACTTGACCAGCCAGAGCCAGCGGCTGAGATTCGGGTCGAGACGGCCGTCGAGCCTGGCGGGATAGGAAGCTGTGCTCACGATGTGCTCCTTGTGCGTTGGGCGTCTCAGATCGTCGAGACAGCGGCGAGGACGTTGAGCCGCGCTGCCCTGCGGGCAGGCAGCAGAGCCGCGAGGACTCCGGTCACCGCAGCGGCGAGGACGAACAGCCCGAGTCGGCTGTAGGGGATGGCGAGCACGGTGATGCCCTGGTCGTGAAGGGCCTGCTGGAGGGCGATGCCGAAGCCGACTCCGACCGCGATCCCGAGCAGCGCCCCGAACACGGCGACGATCGTGGACTCCGTGGTGATCATCCGGCGGGTCTGTCCCCGTGAGAGCCCGACGGCGCGGAGCAGTCCCAGCTCCCGCGTGCGGTCGATGACGGACAGGGCGAGGGTGTTCACGATGCCGAGGACGGCGATGGCGACCGAGAGCAGCAGCAGGACGTTGAGGAACGCCATGGCCGTGTCGATCTGCGCGGTGGCGCTCTTGGTCAGCTCCTCGCGGTCTCTCACGTCCAGGCTCGGGAGTGCGGCGGTCACGCGGTGCACCGCTGTCCGAAGCGCCTCGAGGCTCACCCCGGGCGTGCCGGTCAGAAGGAGCACGGTGTCCTCCTGGGTGGCGAAGCCCACCGCGGCTGACGTGTCGAGCAGGTAGTTGCTGGCGAGCAGGTTGCCCTTGTAGGTGCCGACAACCAGGTAAGGACGGGCGCTCGCTCGTGGCAGCTGCACGGTCACGTGGCTTCCGACCTTCAGAGCCCGCCGAGAGGCCTCGTCCTGGTCGACCAGGATGCGACCCGGTGCCAGCGCTGTCACGTCTCCGGAGACCCGCTTGAGGATCAACGCGGGCCCGACCGCACCGGCGGGCAGCGTCGTGATGCTCGTGAGCTGCGTCCCGACCCTGCCCTCGCCCCGGTGCAGTCCGTCTGCGCGGGCGACCTCGGGAAGCGCGGCGAGCTGGTGGGCGACCCCGGCGGGGATGCCCTGGTCAACCGCCTGCTGCTGGATGACCAGGTCTGCGCCCAGTGCGGCGGGCACGTCGCTCTCGAAGCTGGCCTTCGCAGAGGCGCCGACCAGGCTGACGGCACTGACCATGG
>JAODNF010000384.1 GCA_025464915.1 Frankiales bacterium
GGACCCGCTCGACGGCACGAGGGAGTACGGCGAGGGCCGCGACGACTTCGCCGTGCACGTCGCGCTCTGCATCGACGGGTCCCCGGACGTCGCGGCGGTCGCCATGACGGACGGCGTCCGGACGACCTCCGACCCGCAGCCGGGTGCCGTCCACGGCGGGCCGCCCCGCCTCGTCGTCAGCCGCTCCCGCCCGCCGGCGATGGCGGAGGCCTGCGCGGCCGCCATCGGTGCCGAGCTCGTGCCGATGGGATCGGCCGGCGCCAAGGTGCTCGCCGTCGTGAAGGGCGAGGTCGACGCCTACGTGCACGCGGGCGGCCAGTACGAGTGGGACTCCGCCGCCCCGGTCGGCGTGGCCCTCGCGGCCGGCCTGCACTGCACCCGCATCGACGGCTCGCCGCTCGTCTACAACCAGCCCGACGTACTGCTCCCCGACCTGCTCGTCTGCCGCGCCGAGCTCGCCCCCGCGCTGTTGGCCGCCTGCGCCACCTGACCCGTGAATGGACACTGCGCTGCGGTTTTACGCCCGAAGAGCGCAGCGCAGTGTCCATTCGCGGGAGAGGGTTCAGGAGAAGTCGGGGGTGCCGACCATGAGCTCAATGCGGGTGCCGTCGGGGTCGGTGACGTAGACGAGCTGGACCGCGCCGTCGGCGATGACGGACAGGGTCTCGCGGTGCACGGTGCCCCCGTGCTGCTCCACGAGGGCGAAGACCGGCTCGTGCTCGGAGACCCGGAAGGCCAGGTGCGTCAGGCCGAGGTCGAGCATCGAGCGCGGCGAGCCGTCGCCGGTCGGGGCGGGTGAGAGCCACTGCAACAGCTCGAGCCGGATGTCCCCGCGACGCAGCATCCGCGACAGGAAGCGGCCGTCGACCTCCATCGTCGCCACCAGGTCCGGGCCCAGCTCCATCGTGAAGACCTGCTCGAAGCCGAGCACCTGCTCGTAGAACGTCGTCGACCGCTCCAGGTCCGAGCAGCAGACCCCGACGTGCGACCACCCGAGCACCGACATGCGCGTCATCCAACACCCCTCTAGCGTGGCAACGGTGACCACCTCGCTCCTGTGGTTCCGACGGGACCTCCGACTCGCGGACCACCCCGCCCTGCTCGCCGCCCGGGACGCCGGCGACGAGGTCGTCCCGGTGTTCGTGCTCGACGACGCGCTGCGCGGACCGAGCGGACCCAACCGGCTGGCGTTCCTCTACCGCAACCTGCGCGACCTGCAGGAGCGCACCGGTGGCGCGCTCCGGGTCGTCCACGGCAACCCCGCGACGACGGTCCCGCGCCTGGTCAGGGAGTGCGGTGCGGCGTCGGTGCACATCAGCAGCGACCACGGGCCGTACGGCTCGGCACGGGACGCCCGGGTCGCCGCGGCACTGCACGACGTGCCGCTGGTCGCAACCGGCAGCCCCTACGGCGTCACACCGGGTCAGCTGACGAAGCCGGACGGCACGCCGTACAAGGTCTACACGCCCTTCCTGCGTGCCTGGCGCGCCCGCGGCATCCACTCGCCGGCGCTGACGCCCCGCAGCATCAGGTGGTCCGACGGGGGTCTGAAGGACAGCGGCGTCCCGCAGGACCCGGGCACCCGGGCAGACCTGCCCGAGCCGGGCGAGGCGGCGGCCCGTGCGCGCTGGAAGGCGTTCCTCGAGCGGCAGGCGCAGGACTACGCCGGCACCCGCAACGACCCGGGCGCCGACCGCACCAGCCGGCTGTCGGCCGCGCTGAAGTACGGGCTGCTCCACCCGCGGACGCTGCACGCCGACCTCGGGACGAGCGAGGGCGAGACCGTGTACGGCCAGGAGCTGGTGTGGCGGGACTTCTACGCCGACGTCCTGCACCACAACCCCTCCTCGGCGAGGGCGGACCTCAACCGGATCCCGCTCGAGTACGACCCTCCGGGCGCGGCGTTCGAGGCCTGGAAGCAGGGCCGTACCGGCTATCCCATCGTCGACGCCGGGATGCGCCAGCTGCTCGGCGAGGGATGGGTGCACAACCGGGTGCGGATGATCGTCGCCAGCTTCCTGACCAAGGACCTGCACGTCTGGTGGCCGCACGGCGCGCGGCACTTCATGGAGCACCTCGTCGACGGGGACCTCGCCAGCAACCAGCACGGCTGGCAGTGGACCGCAGGGACGGGCACCGACGCGTCGCCTTACTTCCGGGTCTTCAACCCGGTCATGCAGGGCCAGAAGTTCGACGCCGACGGCTCCTACATCCGCCGCTGGGTGTCGGAGCTGTCACACCTGACCGGCAAGGACATCCACGAGCCGTGGACGTGCGAACGACCCCCCGAGGGCTACCCCGAGCGGATCGTCGACCACGCGACCGAGCGGCTGGAGGCTCTCGACCGCTACCAACGGGCTCGTACGGCATGATCGACAGCCCCCGTCCTGACCCGCAGGGATCCCCGTGACCGACCTCGAGACCACCGCACTGCACCCTGGCGTGGAGGTGCACGAGGCCGTCGGCACGACCCGGGGCGTGGTCGTCGTGCTGCACGGCGGCAAGGCCGACAGCTACGAGCCGTCGGGGCCTACCCACCTGTCCAGCCGCCGACTGAACCCGTTCGTCCGCGCGCTGGCGAAGCAGGGCAACCGCGAGGGCGTCGCGGTCTGGAAGGTCCGCTACCGGGTCCGCGGCTGGAACGGCCGCGACCGGTCACCCGCGCTCGACGCCCAGTGGGCCCTCGACGAGGTCCGGCGCCAGCACGGCGACGTCCCCGTGGTGCTCGTCGGGCACTCGATGGGCGGCCGGGCCGCCGTGCACGTGCTGGGCGACGAGAGCGTCATCGGAGCCGTCCTGCTGTGCCCGTGGCTGCCGCACGAGCCGTTCGACGGCGCCCTCGGCAAGCGGGTCCTGCTCGCGCACGGCGTCATCGACCGCTGGACCAGCCCGCGGGAGAGCCGCGACTGGGCCACGGCGGCACGACCGCTCGCCGCTGCTCTCACGTACGTGCGGGTCCGCCGGACCGGCCACTTCATGTTCCGGCGGGCGGGTCTCTGGACCGATCTGGCGGTGGGCCCCGCGCTCACCTGGCTCGGGATTCACCCATCCGTGGGGAGGGTCGCGACGAACGTCCTGGCAGAGGCTGCCGAGGGCACGCCGCTGATCACCGTCTGAAGGGTTTCGCGCACGTGACCACCGCCCCCCGCCGCATCGCTGTCATCGGTGCGGGTGTGTCCGGCCTCACAGCGGCGTACGTCCTCGAGCAGTCCGGCGCCCAGGTCACCGTCTTCGAGAAGGACGACCGCCTCGGGGGACACGCCGACACGCACGACGTCGTCGATCGCGGCGGCCGCGCCCAGCGGGTCGACACCGGCTTCATCGTCCACAACGAGCGCACCTACCCGGTGCTGCTTCGCCTGTTCGCCGAGCTGGGCGTCGAGACCCAGGACTCGGACATGAGCATGTCCGTGCGCTGCGACGAGTGCCATCTCGAGTACGCCGGCGCCAAGAGCTGGCGCGGCCTGTTTCCCGTGAAGCAGACCGCCAACCCGCGGTACCTGAAGATGCTCGCCGAGGTCATGCGATTCCACCGCAGCGCCCGCGCCTTCCTCGAGGGGCCGGAGAACGACCAGACGCTGCAGTCCTTCCTCGACGACGGCCGCTTCTCGCCGTACTTCCGCAACCACTTCATGACCCCCGTCGTGTCGTGCGTCTGGTCCGCGCCGCCCGAGACCGCGCTCGCGTTCCCGGCCCGCTACCTGTTTGCCTTCCTCTCCCACCACGGCATGCTTCGCGTCACCGGGTCCCCGCAGTGGCGCACCGTCGTGGGTGGGTCCCGCAGCTACGTCGAGAAGGTGGCGAAGGAGATCACGGCGACCCGCACGTCCTCCCCCGTCACGGCGCTGCGCCGCACGGACACCGGCGTCGAGGTCAGCGTCGACGGAGACGTCGAGCTCTTCGACGCCGCCGTGGTCGCGACGCACCCGCACCAGGCGCTGTCCTTGCTGGCCGAACCGACCGAGGCCGAGGCCGAGGTGCTGGGTGCGATCACGTACACGGCCAACCCCACCGTCCTGCACACCGACCGCTCGCTGCTGCCACGCAGCGAGGGCGCGCAGGCCTCGTGGAACTACGTCATGGACAGCTGCGACTCCGACTCGGCGTCGGTGCTCGTCTCCTACGACATGAACCGGCTGCAGCACCTCGACGCTGCGGAGACGTTCGTCGTCACCCTCAACGGCGTCGACCGCATCGACCCGTCGACGGTCATCGACCGGATGGACTACGAGCACCCGGCCTACACCCCCGAGTCCGTGGCTGCGCAGCGACGGCTTCAGGACCTCAACGACGACCGGATCGCCTTCGCCGGCGCCTACCACGGCTGGGGCTTCCACGAGGACGGCGCCCGTTCCGGCGTGGCCGCCGCCGAGGCCCTGGGGGCCACGTGGTGAGCCCGGCCCTGTACGAGACGACGATCCACCACGTCCGGCAGTCGCCGCTGAAGCACGCCTTCACCTACAAGAGCTACTGGTGGCTGGTCGACCTCGACGCCCTGCCGTCATACGGCGTGCTGGGACGGTTCCGCGCGAAGGACCACATCGGATCCTCGAGCTCCCTGCGTGCCAACGTCGACACCCTGCTCGCCGGGCACGGGCTGTCCTGCGACCGGGTCCTGATGGTCTCCAACGCGCGGGTCCTCGGGCACGTCTTCAACCCGCTCTCCCTGCACTACTGCCTCGCGTCCGACGGCTCCGTCGTCGCGGTGATCGCCGAGGTGCACAACACGTACGGCGGTCGGCACGCCTACGTGCTGGAGACCGACGCCGAGGGCAGGGCGCGCACCGACAAGCACTTCTACGTCTCGCCGTTCAACACGGTCGAGGGCCACTACGACATGCGGCTGCCGCTCCCCGGCGAGGAGCTGCGGGTCGACCTGACGTATGGCCGCCCAGACGGCAAGCCGTTCGTCGCGACCGTGCGCGGCACCCGCCTCCCGGCGACCCGGAGCAACGTCCTGCTGGCAGCCGTCCGGCACCCGATGGCCTCCCGCGCCGTCTCTCTCCGCATCCGCATCCAGGGCATCCGGCTCTGGCTGCGCAAGCTCCCCGTCATACCCCGCAACGGCGCGGACAGCCTGACCACCACGTCCTCGAACCGCACCAAGGAGCACGTCGCATGACCGTGACCGAGTCACTGACCCCGACCCGGGTGGACGCCGCGCAGTGGCCTGCCATCGCCACCGTGCCGACGAACGCCTTCCGCGCGCGCATCGCCAAGGGCCTGTTCGAGCGGGTGGTGCGCAAGCTGGCGCTGCACGTCCTGCTGCCCGACGGTCGGGTGCTCGGCGCCGGCGGCCTCGCGGGCCCCGTCATGCGGCTGCGCCGTCCGGAGGCGTTCTACCTCCGGCTGGGCGAGAGCGGTCTGGTCGGGTTCGGCGAGGCGTTCATGGCCGGCGACTGGGAGACCGACGACCTCGCCGGCGTGCTCGAGGTCTTCGCGGCCCGGGTGGGCGACCTCATCCCTCCGTCGCTGCAGCGGCTGCGCGACGTCGCTCTGCTCCGGCACCCGTCGAGCGACAGCCAGAGCAAAGCCAACCAGAAGCGCAACATCGAGCGGCACTACGACCTGTCGAACGACCTGTTCCAGCTGTTCCTCGACGACACGCTGACCTACTCCAGCGCCCTGTTCGACATCCCCGCCGCCGCGCGCCCGACGGCGTCCTTCGGCGACCTCGCCGACGCGTCCCGCCGCAAGGTCGACCGCCTCCTCGACGCCGCCTGCGTCACCAAGGGCTCCCGGGTCCTCGAGATCGGCACCGGCTGGGGCGAGCTCGCCCTGCGCGCCGCCGGTCGAGGAGCGATCGTCCACTCGGTGACGCTGTCGGTCGAGCAGCGCGAGCTCGCCCTCGAGCGGGTCCGGGCGGCTGGCCTCGAGGACCTCGTCACGATCGACATCTGCGACTACCGCGACGTCCAGGGCAGCTACGACGCCGTCGTGTCCGTCGAGATGATCGAGGCCGTCGGCTACAAGTACTGGCCCGAGTACTTCGAGGTCCTCGACCGCCACCTCGCGCCCGGCGGCAAGGTCGGCCTGCAGGCGATCACCATGCCGCACGACCGGATGGTGGCCTCACGCGACACGTTCACCTGGATCCACAAGTACATCTTCCCCGGCGGCCTCATCCCGTCGGTGACGGCGATCGAGCAGGCCGTCTTCGCGAACACGTCGCTGCGCATCACCGACCGCTTCGCCTTCGGCCAGCACTACGCCGAGACGCTGCGGCTCTGGCGGGAGAAGTTCGAGGGCGAGAGCGCTGCGGTCACGGCGCTCGGCTTCGACGAGACGTTCCGCAAGATGTGGTCGCTCTACCTGGCCTACTCCGAGGCCGGCTTCGCGTCGGGCTACCTCGACGTCTACCAGTTCGTCTTCGAGAAGGGCCGTTAGTCGTGGTGTCCAAGGGAGCAGCTCCCGCCCTCGCAGCGCTCGTGGAGCCGCTGTTCGGCGGGGAGCTGCCGGTGCGGCTCCGCGCCTGGGACGGCAGCGAGCACGGCCCCGCCGGTGCGCCGGTCGTCGTGCTGAGGAACCGCCGCGCCCTGCGCCGCCTGGCCTACAACCCGGGTGAGCTGGGTCTCGCGCAGGCCTACGTCACCGGTGACCTCGACGTCGAGGGCGACCTGTTCGACGGCTTCCGCCGGATCTGGTCCACCGTCCGCGAGAAGGACCTGCAGGCCGGTCGTCCGGCCCTCCTGCCGACGCTGCGGACCGCGCTGCGCTACGGCGTGGTCGGCCTCCCGCCGAAGCCCCCCGTCAGCCAGGCGAGGATCGAGGGCAAGCTGCACTCGCTGCTGCGCGACCGCGCCGCGATCAGTCACCACTACGACCTCTCGAACGACTTCTACTCGCTCATCCTCGACCCGAACATGGCCTACTCGTGCGGCTACTACAAGGACGCCGGCGAGACCCTCGAGCAGGCCCAGACCAACAAGCTCGAGCTGATCGCCCAGAAGCTCGGCGTGGGCGCCGGTGGCCGGCACCTCGACATCGGCTGCGGCTGGGGCTCGCTGTCGCTCTACCTCGCCGAGAAGCACCAGGTGAAGGTGCTCGGGGTGACGATCTCGAAGGAGCAGAAGGCCTTCATCGACAAGCGCATCGCCGACCGCGGCCTGTCGGACCTCGTCGAGATCCGGTTACAGGACTACCGCGAGGTGCCGGAGACCGGCTTCGACAGCGTCTCCTCCATCGAGATGGGTGAGCACGTCGGCGCCGAGAACTACCCGACGTTCGTGCGCCTCATCGAGTCGCGGCTGCGCTTCGGCGGCCGCGCCCTGATCCAGCAGATGTCGCGCCGCGACCGCCCCGGCGGTGGCGACTTCATCGAGGCCTACATCGCGCCCGACATGCACATGCGGCCCGTGGGCGAGACCGTCTGCCTCATCGAGGACGCCGGGCTCGAGGTCCGCGACGTGCACATGATGCGCGAGCACTACGTCACCACGATCCTCGCCTGGTACGACCAGTTCGAGTCGAACTGGGACAGGGCCGTCGCCATGGTCGGCGAGGAGGTCGCGCGCGTCTGGCGGCTCTACATGGTCGGGTCCGCGCTCGTCTTCGAGGAGGGCCGGATGGGCGTCGACCAGATCCTCGCCGTGAAGCGGTCCCCCGAGGGGGAGAGCGGCATGCCCCGCGAGCGCGCCTGGTGAGCGCGCGGCCCCGCGAGGACCTGAAGAACCGGGTCTACGTCTGGATCGTGCGGCTCGGCGCCTGGTTGATGCGACGCATCGACGTGAAGCGCTCGGTGCACGGCATCGAGCAGCTCCCCGACACCGGCGGCGTGGTCCTCGCGATCTCGCACTTCTCCTACCTCGACTTCGTCATGGCCGAGTGGGCGATCTTCGACCACAACAAGCGCTACACGCGGTTCCTCGCGACCAAGAAGTCGTTCGAGGCGCCCGTGGTCGGCAGGCTGATGAGCTCGATGGGACACATCCCCGTCGACCGCAACGCCGGCGCCTCGGCGTACCAGTTCGCGGTCGAGGCGCTCGAGCGCGGCGAGATCGTCGGCATCTTCCCCGAGACCCGCGTCAGCCGGGCCTTCACGCTGCTCCCGTTCAAGACCGGCGCGGCCCGGATGGCGGCGCAGTCCGGCGCCCCGATCGTCCCGGTCGTCATCTTCGGCAGCCACCGCATCAAGACCCGCACCCACAAGGTGAAGCTGCGCCACGCGCGGCACATGCCCGTCGACATCCGCTTCGGGGCACCGATCAGCGTGGCGCCCGGCGACGACCCTGAGGTCGTGACCGACAAGGTGCACCAGGTGATGACCGACCTGCTCGAGGAGTCGATGGACGGCTACCCTCTCGAGCCCGGCGCGTGGTGGGTCCCTGCCCACCGCGGCGGATCCGCCCCCACGCCTGACAAGGCGATCGAGCTCGATCAGAGGAAGGCCTCCTAGTGAGCCTCAAGGCCGGCGACAAGGCCCCGGACTTCACGCTCCCCGACGAGACGGGGACCGAGCGCACGCTGTCGTCCTACCTCGCCACCGGTCCCGTGGTGTTGTTCTTCTACCCCGCGGCCAACACCAGCGGCTGCACCGCTGAGGCCTGCCACTTCCGCGACCTCGCGTCGGAGTTCGAGGCCTTCGGAGCGCAGCGCCTCGGCATCAGCGTCGACGACGTCGAGAAGCAGAAGAGCTTCTCCACCAAGAACGGCTTCGACTACCCGCTGCTCGCCGATGTGGGCGGGAAGGTCGCGGCGCAGTACGGCGTCAAGCGCGGCGCCCTGATGGGCAAGCTCGCACCCGTGAAGCGCGCGACGTTCGTCATCGCCCAGGACGGGACGCTCCGCCAGGTCATCACGTCCGAGACGAAGATGGACCTGCACGCGGACGAGGCCCTGAAGGCCCTCTCGGGCTGACCGCTACGACGCGTTCTGTCACGCTCTGACGTCAACAGAACACGCTCCTGGCCGTTCCGGTGCGAACAGGTCCCTACCGGCAGCCCGGCTTCCCGGCCGTGGTCTCGTCGCGATCTTCCGCGTCTGGTGCCCGACACGCCGTCAGCGGAGCCGATGCGCGGAAGATCACGGGCGGGCACCGGCCAGGAAGGCGGCTCAGGCGCGGGTCGCGGCGAAACGGGTGGCGTCAGCCGGCCCATCGGCGGCTGAGGAGCACGACCGCACCCCAGGCGCCGCCGACGGCAATCACCTTCTTGCGCACCTCGGGCGTCGCCGGGAGCCCGAGCGTCACGCCGTCGCTGATGTCGCACAAGCCACGGACGGTGGTGAGCGCGCGCAGCGCTGGGCCGGCAGGCGCCACCATCATGGCGGCGCTGATGATCGCGTCGCGGGTGCTGATGGCGCGCACCGAGGCAGCCACGTCCCGCGGCACCTCGCCCAGCTCGTCGGTGAGGCCGCACGGGCCGGCCAGCACCTTGGGCTTCACGACCACAGCGACGCTGTAGGCCAGGGTGAGGGCGCCCATCACACGGGGAAACGTCGTCATGCTGAGTCGTTCGTCGGTGGGTAGGTTCGCGGTCGTGTCTGCCGCCGACTTCCTTCCCGAGGAACGGACCCTCGACGCGCTGCGCACCGCTGCCGCCGGGTGCAGGGGGTGCGACCTGTGGGAGCCGGCGACGCAGACGGTCTTCAGCCGCGGGGACACCGGCGCACGGCTGATGCTGGTCGGGGAGCAGCCCGGCGACCAGGAGGACCTGCAGGGCAAGCCGTTCGTCGGGCCGGCCGGCCGGGTGCTGGTCAAGGCCCTCGACGAGGCCGGCGTCGACCGGGACGACGCCTACGTCACCAACGCGGTCAAGCACTTCAAGTTCACGCCCCGCGGCAACCGCCGGATCCACGCCACCCCGGACGCGTCCGAGGCGGCCGCGTGCCGGCCGTGGCTCCGGGCGGAGATCGAGGTCGTCGCGCCCGAGCTGGTCGTGCTGCTGGGGGCCACGGCGGCCAAGACGGTGTACGGAAGCGGCTTCCGCGTCACCAAGCAGCGCGGCGCAGTGATGGAGTGGCCCACCGCCGGCGGGCCGCACGCGCTCGCCACCATCCACCCGTCGGCCGTGCTGCGCGCCGACGACCGCGAGTCCGCCTTCGCCGGGCTGGTCGCCGACCTGAGGGTCGCCAAGGAGGTCCTCGCATGATGCTCGACCGCCGCTTCAACGGCCCGCCCGACTCCGGCAACGGTGGCATCACGTGCGGCCTGCTGGCGGGTACGACGGACCTGCCCGTGGCCGAGGTGACCCTGCGGCTGCCACCACCCCTCGAGGTGGAGATGCAGGTCGTCGACGGCGAGCTGCGCCACGGGTCGGACGTCGTCGCCACCGTCACCGAGGGCGACATCACCCTTCAGCCGCCCGCGCCCGTGTCGTACCAGCAGGCCCGCGAGGCGCCGTCCGCCCTCGGGCCGCACATCCACCCGTTCCCCACCTGCTTCGTCTGCGGCGTGGACCGGGCCGACGGCCTGCGCCTGCTGCCCGGCCGGGTCTCCGACGACCTCGTCGCCACCGTCTGGACCCCGACCGAGTCCGGCGAGGTCATGGTCTGGGCGGCCCTCGACTGCCCCGGTGGCTGGTCCGCCGACATACCCGGCCGACCGATGGTGCTCGGCCGGATGGCGTGCGTCATCGACGCCGTCCCTGCCGTCGGTCAGGAGTGCCTGGTGCAGGGCTGGCTGGTCGGCGGAGAGGGCCGCAAGGTCTTCACCGGTTCGGCGCTCTACGACGCGGACGGCACCGTCCTCGCCGTCGCCCAGGCGACCTGGATCACCCTCCAGCGCTGACCGGCGGTCGCGAGCACGAGCGCCGGAGGTTCACCAGAGCGGCTTGTCGCCACTCGCCCTGCCGAGAGCGATCGACTCCTCCACGGAGAGCCCGGGGATCTGGTCGGCCAGCACCACGTCCATCGGCGCCAGGTCGTCGGGATCGGTGTACGTCGACGGGTCCCAGATCCGCGACCTCTTCAGCGCCCGGGGGCACTGCATGAGGACCTCGACCGGCGTGACCACCAGGACGGTGGCGGGCTCCGAGCCCTCGACGGCGCATCGGGACAGCAGGGCCGGGTCGGCCGAGATTGCGGCCGTCCCGTTGACGCGCAACGACTCGCCCACGCCGGGGATCAGGAAGATGAGGGCGACCCGAGGGTCCTGGACGACGTTGAGCAGGGAGTCGATGCGGTTGTTGCCGCGACGGTCCGGGACGAGCAGCGACCCGTCGTCGAGGACCTGCACGAAACCGGGCAGGTCGCCACGAGGCGAGACGTCCGGCAGCTCGCCGACCGTGGCCAGGACGAGGAAGGGCGAGCGGGCGATGAAGTCCCGGTCGTGCTGGTCGACGGAGCCGTGCACCTTGCGGGCCGCCCGGAACGACACCTCGCCGTAGTGGCCGAGCAGCTGCTCGGCGGTCGTCACGTCGTACTGACCCATGGCCGGACCGTACGTCCGCCCGGAGGGCTGACGCCACGCTGATTCCGGGCGGACGCGAGCGTCAGGCGTGCGGGTCGCGCGAGTCGTAGGCCAGGAACCGCGGGACCATCAGGGCTACCAGGAGCGTCAGGGCGATGACGAGGACGCCTCCGATCACGACCGCCTCCTGCAGCCCGAACCAGTCGGCGAAGGCACCGGCGCGGCCGTCGCCCAGTCGTGGACCACCCGCGACCACGACGATGAACACCCCTCCGAGGCGACCGCGCATGTCGTCGGGAGCGGCCGCCTGCAGGATCGAGGTGCGGAAGACGGCACTGATCATGTCGGCGAGGCCAGCCCCGGCCAGCAGCACGAGGGCGAGCCACAGGTGCGAGGTGAGCCCGAAGCCGATGACGCAGCCGCCCCACCCGACGATGGCCAGCACGACGGCGACGCCCTGCTTGTGGACGTGCCCGAGCCAGCCACCGAACAGCGCCCCGAGCAGCGCCCCCGCTGGGATGGCGGCGTAGAGGGCGCCGGCCGCCGCCTCACCGCCGCCGAAGACGTGGTCGGAAAGCGGCGCGAACAGCGTGCGCGGCATGCCGAAGACCATCGCGATGACGTCGACGACGAAGGTCAGCAGCAGCACGCGCCGCGTCCGCAGGAAGGTGAGGCCCTCGATGACCGAGGCCAGCCCCGCCTTGCGCCCACCGCCGACGGGCGCCATCGAGGGCAGTGAGGCGACCGCCCAGAGCGACGCGGTGAAGGACACGGCATCGAGGCCGTAGGCGGCGCCGAAGCCGAAGGCCGCGACGATCACACCGGCGAGCAG
>JAODNF010000411.1 GCA_025464915.1 Frankiales bacterium
GCGCGCTGCGGGTCGCGCTGGGGCGCGCGCAGGTGGGCGCTCCGGCCGATCCGGGCGTTCCGGCGGGAGCGGGAGGCGGGTACGACCTGGGCGACCCGGGTCGGGACGGCGGCCGTGACGGGCAGCGGCATCGTCACCGTGGCTTGGCCACGCAGCACGTCTGCGACGTCGGCGGCACTCGGCCGCTGGGAGGGGATGCGGGCCGTCATGGCGGAGAGCAGGGCCGGCCAGGGCTCAGCGAGCTCGGCCGGCACGTGCGGGGACCGGCGGAGCCGGGCGAGGGCGGCCTCGACGGGCGGGCCCTGGTACTCCCGGACGCCGGTGAGGAGCTCGAGGAGCACCAGCCCGAGGGCGTACACGTCCGTGGCGGCGGTGATCGGGTCGCCGGTCACCTGCTCCGGGGCGAGGAACGGCGCCGTCCCGATCGTGAGCCCGGTGCCGGTGTGCCGGGCACCGTCGAGGACGCGGGCGATGCCGAAGTCGGTGAGCTTCGCGCCGGTGGGGCTGAGAAGCACGTTGGCCGGCTTGACGTCGCGGTGCACGACGCCGCGCGAGTGCACGTACGCCAGCGCCGACGCCACCTGCTCGCCCACCAGGCGCAGGTCGGCTTCCCACGTCAGGGTCGGGCCGTCGACCAGCTCCATCACGAGGTAGGGCCGGCCCTCCCAGGTCCCTGCGTCGTGCATCAGCACCAGCCCGGGGTGCTGGAGGCCCGCGAGGGTCTGCATCTCCTGCTCGGCTCGCGCCTGGGCGTCGTCGTCGAGGTCGTCGCGGAAGAGCTTCACGGCGACCACGCGCTCCAGCAGGACGTCGCGCGCCCGGTGGACCCGGGCCATCCCGCCGGTGCCGACGACCTCACCGAGCTCGTACCGTCCTGCGACCAGCATGCCGGACCCGTTCCCCGTACTGGGGCTCAGAACACCACCCGAACGGACCCAACGCGCTTGCCTCCGCCGAGCACGGGAGTCTCGGCGAGGTCATCGAGCACGGGGGCGTCGACGCCCAGGGCCCGGAGCGCCGCGACCATGACGGGCGTGCGGGCGCGGCCGCTCCCGTCCTCGATCTTCAGCGCGACCGCCGAGCCGTCGGGCAGCGCTGCGGCGAAGGTGCCCTCGGCGCCGTCCTTGGCCACCAGGCCGGGGACGCCCTCCATGAGGGCGGTCACGTCGCGAGCGGTTCCCCCGACGTACCAGGGGTTCTCGGTCATGGCCGACCGGACGCGGGCCGGCATCCCGGCGAACGCGCGGCACAGGCCCTCCAGCGTCAGCGCCAGCTGGGGAGCGCCGCAGCCGTCGACCGCGACCTGCACGACCGGCTCGCCCGCGAAGCGCTCGAGGGCCTTCCGGAGCGCCACCTGCAGGGGATGGTCGGGCAGCAGGTAGGTCTCGGTCGGCCAGCCGTTCGCGACGCAGGTGCGGAGCATCGCGGCGTGCTTGCCGGAGCAGTTCATGGTGAGCGCCGTCGCCTCGCCGCCGGCCCGCAGGATGTCGTGCCAGGCGGCCTCGCTGACCGGCGGCATCGGGGGGCACTGCAGCGTCAGGCCGTCGCCGAGCATGCCGCGGACGACGTCGAGGTGACCAGGCTCGCCGCTGTGGCTGCTGGTCGCGAGCGCGAGCTCCAGGTCGTTCGCGGGCCGCCAGCCGAGGTCGATCATGGCGGCCGCCTGCAACGGCTTGTTGACCGAGCGCGGGAACAGCGGCCGGTCGACGTCACCGAGCGCGAGGGCTACGGAGCCGTCGCCACGAACAGCGAGGACGTGCCCTGCGTGGGTGCCTTCGACGTACCCGGAGCGGGTGACCTCAGCGAGAATCATTCAGCAGTGCGGAGACGTCGGCTTCGCCGTCCTTGTAGCGGCGGGTGATCTCGGCCTGCACGGCGTCCATCACCTTCTGCACCTGGCGGCGCTTGGCGGAGATCGACTGCTCCTCCTCCGACAGCACCCGCATCGCGTGGTGCAGCTCGTCGCTGGAGCGCGCGGAGGTGTCGGAGAGGTCCACGTCGGCGACGAGCGCCTCGACGTAGCGCCGGTGGCTGTCGACCCGGGACGGCTCGGCCGTGACGTGCCGGCCCATGCCGCGGGCACCGGCGCGCGGCTCGTCGGCCAGGACGGCGGCCAGGTTGTCGACGACGGACCCGGTGCCACCGCCCTCGCGGTGGTTGAGCTCGGCGCGCACGATGTCCATCCGGCCCTGGATCAGCCGGCGGATGTAGGAGAGGTCGACCTCCTCCTGCTCGGCGTCGTCACGCAATGAGCGCACGTCCGCGAGCGACCGCTCGCCGAGGCCGGCGAGGAAGTCGTCGGCGAGGACGCGATCGATCCGGCGGCTGCCCTGCTCGGCGCTCACGCGTGGTCCTCCATCGTTGTGGGTGCGGTGTTCCTCACCATCGTGTCAGATCCTGCAAGACATTGACCCGATCGGCTCAACAACAGGCGTCATTGTGCCGAAGGCACTTATGCCGCCGAAAGACCGTTGGAAGGGAGCTGACCGAGCGTGCTCAAGGGCGATCTGGTCACGACCCCTCTCCCCGCGGTGCTGCGTCAGCTCGCCGACGGCGTCGTCTCCGGCTGCCTGCACGTCGAGGACGGCGTGGGCAGCCAGGCCAAGGTCTACCTCCGCGGCGGGCACGTCTACGCCGTGCAGGTCCCCGGACGCCGGCCCCAGCTGGGTGCGCGTCTGGTCTCGAGCGGAGCCCTCGGTCCCGAGGCTCTCGCGGAAGCGCTCGAGGCCCAGCGCACCGAGCTCCAGGGCTGGCGGCTCGGCGAGCTCCTCGTCCACCTCGGCTACGTCGACCAGCCGGTCGTCGAGGCCTTCATCGACGAGCAGCTGCGCGAGCAGACCACCGACCTGATGCGCTGGCCGACCGGCGCCTGGAAGTTCCGGGTCAACGAGCGCACCCGCGAGGACGTGGCCCCGCCGACCCCCGTCGAGACCCTGCTCGCCGCGGTCGAGGAGCGGCGCCAGCAGTGGGACGTCATCACCGAGGTCCTGCACGGCCCCGACGCCGTCCCGATGCTCTCCGCCGCCGGCCAGACCGACGACGAGATGGCGATCGACCCGGACGCCTGGTCGTTGCTCTGCAAGGTCGATGGCGTGCGCTCGGTCTCCGACCTCGCCAAGGAGTGCGGCTTCACCCTGTTCGAGGCCGGCCAGGTCGTCTACTCCCTGGTCCGGACCGGTCTGCTGGAGGTCGAGGAGACGCTGGCAGCCGAGGCCCCCGTGGAGCCGGTCGCACCGGTCGACGTGACCGCCCGGCTCGCCGCCGCCTTCGCCCCGGCGCAGGAGCAGGCCGTGGTCGTCCCGGCCCAGGCCGAGTGGGTCGAGAAGAGCATGAGTCCCGCCGACGTGGCCAACCTGGTCACGAACGCGCTGCGCGAGGACCGGTCCCTGGAGGGCCCGCCGCCCGCCGAGACCGATGAGATCGACGCGTCCGTCGACCGGGTCTCCCAGGCGCTGTCGGAGATGCTCGGCGACGACGTGCAGGCGACCGACGACCTGTTCGCAGCACCGAAGACCCGCGCCCGCGGCACCCGCAAGCCCCCGAAGCCGAAGACCCCGAGCGAGCTCGAGCGCGAGCGCAAGCAGAACGCCCGGCTCGAGGCGAACAAGAAGCGCCGAGCCGCGGACGCCGAGGAGCTCGCCCAGGCCCAGGCTGACCTCGAGGCCGCCCGTGCAGCCGAGGCCGCAGCCGCCAGCGCCACGCTGGCCGCCGACCACGAGGCCGAGGTCGTCTCCCTGGCCGCCGCCCGCCAGGCGTCCGAGGAGCGGGCCGCCGCCGAGGCGGAGCTGCGCGCCGGTGAAGCCGCGCATCCCGGCTCGGAGCGGTACTTCGTGCACCTCCACCTCCAGGCTGGGCTGAACGGTCCC